>CAYYII010000195.1:740-1529 GCA_964471445.1 uncultured Gammaproteobacteria bacterium | reverse complement strand
GACGTTCCGGAATTCCAGGCCGCCTTTGATCTCAGTATCGTGGCCGGCGTCATACGATTCTTCCGGTTCCTCCATGATTTTCTGCATTTCCTTGTGGTTGGCGGCAGCACGGGTGAGATTACGCATCTGCCACTGCACCCAATGAACGTACCCGAAGATGCCGAACGTGTAGGCCGATACGGCGGTGAACTGGCCGAAGGTGAACGCGCCGCTTCTCACGTTTAAAAGCGCCAAAGCCAGCACGACGCCTGAACCGCCTTGGATGATCAAGTTTTGGCGATTCGCCATGCGCTCGTCGAAACGATTGTCGAAACGGATGGCCTCTTGCAGGGCTGCGCCCAATTTTCGAAGGCGCGCGGAAAGGCGCTCTTCTCCTGACGTCGATTTCACGATGAGGATGTTCTTGATCGCATCCCAGGCCGTTGCGCTGACTTCGCGATCGGCCGCGCGCCAAGCGGACTGGCTTTTCATGGCAGCCGGCAGCGTCCGCGCTTTGTCGACGATCACGCCCGCAACCGTCAGGCCGAGCAAAAGAGAAATTTTCCAATCGAGGAAGGCAAGATAGCCCAACATGACGAATACCGTGATGGCGGCCGGGCCGAGATCGAAGATGACGCTACTGATCACGTTGATGACCTCGTCTTCGAACTTCGAAAGACGCTCGGTCACGTCGCCGCCGCGTTTTCCGTAATGGAAGGAAAGCGGTTTACGGACCAGCCCCGCTACGGCTTCCAGCTTGTAGTCGTTGACCGACTGGTAGGCGATCAGGTTGCCTTCCCGGCTGAGGTA
>CAYYII010000195.1:0-730 GCA_964471445.1 uncultured Gammaproteobacteria bacterium | reverse complement strand
GGTAACTGCGCACGCGTTCTCCGGCATGGCCGAGCAGAAACCAGCCCACAATTCCGCCTAAGACGGTCCACATATTCGTTTTATTCGTCGCGGCGTCGATGGCCTTTCCGAGCGCAATCGGGGAAAGCAGGCTGAGCCCGGCCGCCGCAAACGCAAGCAGAGAACACCACAGAATGGTCTTCTTGTACGGGGTCAGCAGGCGGATGAGAAAACGGGTGACGGCGCGCATATCCGGCTTACGATACAGCAAAAAACGCCTCCGGTCAACTCCGGAAACCGCGCGGATGAGATCGTCATCTGTACGCGGTGCCGAGATGGGGGAGGCGTTTTTGTCTTCTTCAGCGCAACGTAGCCGTCGCGCTCAGATCGAGGAGCGGCGTGTTCGTGGCGGACGTCGGCGTTGCGGTCGGCATGTAGATCGTCGCGCTATCATTCGTCGTCGTGCTGCAGCCTGCGCCGATCAGGAGAAGCGATGCTGCCGCCGCGAGGAGCAGGCTTTTCATATCCGCGCGGCTTTTATTGGACGGTGACGTGGCCCGAGGCCCCGCCAGTTACGTTCGCGTTGCTATACGCCCAAGCGCCCGTCTGGGGGAAGACATACGTATAGGCTTCGCCCATGCCCAAGGTGGAGGACTGCATATCGGACGTGGCTGTCACGTTTGCCGGCGGCGTCAGCTTGACGCTCGGCATGCTCGAGTCGGTTGCAATCCAGGTGATCTTGCCACTCGGC
>CAYYII010000194.1:0-1543 GCA_964471445.1 uncultured Gammaproteobacteria bacterium | reverse complement strand
TCCGGCATCGTCTCCGCCGCGCAAGGCGGCAAAATGACCGTCGAACGCGATGGTGTGACCCTTGATTTCTCGGGTCCGTATCCGCGGAAGAAATTTTACGATCTCGTGAAAGAGGGGACCAGCATCGATCTCGAGCAGATCAAAGACGAGAAGGCGTTGAAGAACGCCATGCAGGAAAAAAATTTGAAGATCGATGCCAAGGATCTTCACGGCTTCGGCGAACTGGTCGACACACTCTACAAAACCTACGTGCGCCCGAAAATCATCCAGCCGACGTTCGTCATCGACTATCCAGCCGAGATGATCCCGCTCGCCAAACGGAAGCCCGAACAGCCTGACCGTATCGCCAGCGTTCAGCTTTTGGTCCAAGGCATCGAGGTCACCAAAGCGTATAACGAGTTGAACGATCCATTGGAACAGGAGGCGCGCTTCGCGGAAGAAGCCAGAAAGAAAGAGGCGGGTTCCGAAGAAGCCATGCCGGCCGACGCGGACTTCGTCGAGGCGCTCAAATACGGCATGCCGCCCACGGCCGGTTTCGGCATGGGCATCGACCGCTTGACCGCACTCCTGACGGGAGCGCATTCCATCAAAGAAGTCATCCTGTTCCCGACGCTCCGGCCGGAACAGCAGGAACAAGAAGGCGATGGCGAAAAATCATAAGACGCTGGTCACGCACCTCTTTCCGCACCGCGACGATGTCGCGGCTCTTTGGCTTTTGAAACGATATGAACCGTCCCTCAAAACCGCGCATTTCCGTTTTCTTCCGACCTCGGCGAGCGGACTGAAACTTTCCACGCATGAAATCGGCGTGGGCGTCGGGCGTGGAAAGTACGACGAACACAAGGGCGATCTGAAAGACTCCGCCACAAGCCTCGTTTGGAAAGATTTGAAGCGTCGAGGGAAGTTGCCGGGCGGCGCGATAGGCAAAGCACTCGCCGCACTGGTGGACGACGTACGGCGGGGCGACATGGGCGCTGGCATTGGCACGCCTGGGCATTTCCGAAACGATACGAAAATCCTGCAAACCATCGCCGGCTTGCCCGGGAGCGATTCCTTGCTCGCGACCGGCTGGGGTTTCGTGCTGATGGACGCCCTTTTGGCGCTGTATGCCGAACGCGAAGAGGCCCTGAAGGCAATCCGCGCGGGCAAGGTCTTCACGACTAGATTCGGCAAAGGCGTGACCGTTCGTTCCAAGATGCTGCCCGGCATGGCCAGCACGATTTCAGCCGAGCTCGGCTTTGCCATGATCGTGCTTGAGCATCCGACGCACGCTTACCTCCACGTGCGCGCGGCCCCGACATCGAACATCGATCTCTCGAAGCTGGCAAAAGAAGTCCGGGCCATGGAGCCAGATCTCGAATGGTACCTGCACCACTCGAAGCGGATGCTGCTGCACGGCGATCTCGTCGCCCCGACGAAGCTGCGGACGCGCTTCACGCCGAAGTCGATGGTCGCGCTGATCAAAAAAATATATGGCTAAAGCCATCGCCTTCGGCACCTTCGACGGGTTCCATCCCGGTCATAAATTCTATCTCGATTCCGC
>CAYYII010000193.1:0-1552 GCA_964471445.1 uncultured Gammaproteobacteria bacterium | reverse complement strand
GTTCGATCAGGCCTAAGCTTTGAGGTATACTGTTCCGACATGCGGCATACGCGACATATCGATTGGATGCGGATGACGGCGAAGCTGGTCTTCGGCGCGCTTCTGTTTCTCGTCGTCACGTCATTTTTGGTCCTGCCGTGCTTGAACGGAGATGGCGGCATGTTCCGCTCCGTCCAAGCGCAATCCTGCACGCAGCAAAAGATCTTCAAGCCGCAGGCGGATCTGTGCAAGCTTTTCGATACGCTGCCAGCCGCCGAAACGGTGCGCTTCCTGACCGTCTTCCTGATCATCCTCGGCGCCGTCGTCTTCGCACACTCTTCGGATGTCTCGATCTTGCGTATCAAACGAAGATGGCGACGTTTTGCATCGCTGCCCTTCGCGACGAGCAATCCGCCGCGCCTCCCGTACTTCGCCGCACAGCGCGATGCTTAGGTGGAGGCCCTCTCTTGAAGAAAGAGAGGGCCAAGCGCGCTTCTCTTAATCACCATTTTTCCGTATGGACTCCAACGAAAAGTTTTCAATGTCGCTCTCGGTGAAGCAGATCTTCCTTGCGGGCATCGCCGCCGGCGTGCTCGGTGTCACAGCGCTCGGTTTCATCTTGATGATCGGCAAAGGCGTCGATGCGAGCAGCTGGTTCTCCGGCTCCGCCGCACGCGCCCCACTTGCAGCTGCCCCGACCGGCGCCGTCCCTCCGACGGGCGATGCGGGCGACCAGGTCGGCACCGTCACGCCGGTCAACGATCAGGACCACATCCGTGGCGACAAGAATGCCGAGATTACGCTTCTCGAGTACTCGGACTTCCAGTGCCCGTTCTGCTCGCGCTTCCATCCGACGCTCGTCCAGGCCATGAACGAATACAAGGGTAAGATCCGCTGGGTCTACCGCCACTTCCCACTCTCTTCAATCCACCCGTACGCCGAAAAGGCGGCCGAGGCCTCGGAGTGCGCCAGCGAGCAGGGCAAGTTCTGGGAGATGGCTGACGCCTTCTTCGCCCAGCAGGACCAGTGGACCGCCAAGGGCCTCGATGCGGCCACGCTTGAAGGTTTGGCCAAGACTGCGGGCGTCCGCGACCTGAAGAAATTCGATTCATGCGTCACGAGCGGCAAGTACGCCCAGCTCGTCGCCGCTGACGAGAAGACCGGCGAAGCCGCGGGCGTGACCGGCACGCCGGGTACGATCGTGATCGGCAAGGACGGCTCGAAGCAGCTCATCCCGGGCGCGCTTCCGTACGAGTCCGTCAAGCAGATCATCGACTCGATGCTCGCGTCCTAAGAGGTAGGAAAGAACCGCTCCGGCATCCGCCGGGGCGGTTTTTGCATCCAGCCTCATCCTTGAACCCCCGCCCCGCTTCCTTTAGGATGGCTTCATATGCCTAAGAGCCCGAAGAAGCCGGAATTGGAAAAAGCCTACGACGCGTCCAAGGTAGAAGACGCAATCTATCATCGCTGGGAAGCGAGCGGCTTTTTCAATCCGGACAAGCTGCCCGGCAAACGCAAGGACGCGTTCACGATCATGATGCCGCCGCCGAACCGTACCGGCATCCTGCACGTC
>CAYYII010000192.1:0-1553 GCA_964471445.1 uncultured Gammaproteobacteria bacterium | reverse complement strand
GAAGCTTCGAAGCCGTCGCGACCTGCGGCGCCTGCCATGGCACCGGCAACATTCCTGAGCACGAATGCAAGGAGTGCGGCGGCGCGGGCGTGAAGCGCGAGAAACAATCGATGACCGTCAAGATTCCGGCCGGCATCGATCATGGCGAGACGATGCGCATCCAAGGCGGAGGCGAAGCGGCACCGCGCGGCGCGCAGGCCGGCGATCTCTACATGCACATCCGCATCCAAGCCGATCCGCGCTTCGGGCGCGACGGTTTCGACGTCTATTCGAATCTTGAAATCGGCTTCGCAGACGCGGCCCTCGGCGCGGAAAAATCCATCGAGACGCTCGATGGGAGCATTACAGTCAAAATCCCTCCCGGTATTCAGTCGGGAGAAGAGATCCGTTTGAAAAACAGGGGAGTCGCGAAGCTGCACGGTTCCGGGCGCGGCGACCACTACGTCCGCGTGCGCGTCCGTTCGCCGAAGCATCTCTCCAAAAAAGCCAAACAGCTGTTCGAAGCGATCAGAGAAGAAAACCTTTGATCCTCCGAGGCCTTTTCTTTCTCGGGGACCGTTTTTACTTATCCCCTAGGGGAACAAGAAGCGGAAAAGGTATACTGGCGGCATCAACCCTTACCGCCTATGCAGAGCGCCACGACCGACCGTAAGCTTTTTGTTTCGGTGGCCGCCTTGGTCGCTTTGTTTTTCAGCGTCCGCTTCGCGCATGCCCAGTTCGCGCCGCCGACTTGCACACCTCCGAACTGCAGCCCGGCCGTCATTCAAAATATCCCGCTGGCGGGAGCGGCGCAGAACGCCGGCATCAATGTCACCGGCGACGCCAAGCTTGGCGCCACGTTTCAAGCCGGGGCCGGCCTGCCCAATCTCAATGCCGCGAATAAAAATCTTCTCTACGGCGCCGCGAACGGCGCTTCTGTAGGGAGCTTGCTGCTCCTTCAAACCGCCGTTGGCGGCGTCTACACCGATCGGTTTCGCATCAGCGCAAACGGCGACGTCACGGCTTCCGGTGTCCTGACCGCCGGGTCGCTCTCGATCGGCGGAGCGAGCGTCTGTTTGCAAGACGGCACCCATTGCCCGCCTGCCGTGCAAGGATCCGGGACCTTGAATGCTTTGGCGAAGTTCACGCCGGACGGCACGACGATCGGAGATTCTCTTTTTAAAGATGACGGCTCGAACGTGGCGATCGGTGGCGCGATCGACGGGAATTACAAGATGCGCGTCTACGGAAGCTTGAATGCGGCCGGCATTACGGTTACCGCGAACGTTCCGACCGCTATTTTCGCGGAAACGTTCGCGGCCGGAAGTATCGGAATCAGCGGCACCGGCGGCGACTACGGGGTCTATGGGAAAAACTCGGCAGCCGGCTCAGGCGTCTACGGCATCAATTTATCGAATGGCGCGCTCGGCAAGGGCGTGTTCGGGCGCTCGGAAGGCAACGGAGACGGCGTCTATGGGGAGTCGTTCGGCGGCTGGGGCGGCCATTTTTCCTCGCTCTATGTCAACAATGCAACCTTGTTTTCCGGTGGTGTGACGGTTGGTCCTGGCACGAAG
>CAYYII010000191.1:0-1579 GCA_964471445.1 uncultured Gammaproteobacteria bacterium | reverse complement strand
AACAAGAGCCGATTTTTCAACGACTCCCCTTTCCAATGATCGGAAAGAAAGACGCCGCCGTGCTCTTCAACGACGAACGGCGCATGTTCATACCGTGCCGCCACCAAGCCGATCAGTCCCGCTTCAAACGGATCCTGGGCGACGACCAAGGTCGCATGCTCCGCCGCGATCGCCTCGCGCACACCACGCACGAGCGTCCACGGCATCCGACTTTTTCGGATATCGATCACGTCGACATGCGCGCGCGGCGAGAGCTCGACGGAAACCGCGTCATGTCTTGCGAGGCAGACGACACGCAGATGATCGACACGTTCGCCGTATGCGCGCATGCGGGCGGCCGTGCGCGAAGAAGGGTCCGCCGCCGTGCCGTCGCGGCTAATCAGGACGACACGCAGCCCGGGCGCTCCAAGAACAGCCTCCGACGTTTCGGCGATCTGGCGCTCGATCGAAAAACACGCGGCACCTTTGGCCGCCGCCTCGGCGCAAGAACGTGCGAATGCCGGATCTTCAAGAAAACGGATCAAGGCGTCCGACAGGCCCGCGGCATCGCCTGGTTCGACAAGCAGGCCGTTCTTGCCGTCTTCGACCAGCTCCGTATTGCCTCCCGCGCGGCTAGCTACGATCGCCGCGCCGCAAGCCGAAGCCTCGACCAGTTGATGGGAAAAACCTTCATACGAGCTGGCCAAGGCGAAGACCGCGCTTTCCCCGATCGCCTGCCATAAGGCTTCGCGCGACATTTTTCCTGCGAAAATGACGCGCTGTTCGAGCATCGGCGCGCTCGCCAAAGCGCGCAAGCGAGTCATCTCGGGACCGTCGCCAGCGATCATGATTTCGGCGTCGGGAAACCGCTCCAGCACACGCGGCATCGCTTTCAGAAGGACATCAAAATTCTTCCACGGCACCAGGCGGCCGGCCGTGATGATCCGATGCGGATTTTTTTTCTCCGCCAACGAAATCCCGGGTAGATGCACGCCGTTATAAATGACGCGCAGGCGCCGGTCCGGCACGCCCCAAGCGCGCACCACGCCGGCCAAGTACAGGCTCGGCGCGATCACACGATCCGCGCAGCGATACACAAACCGCTGCAGCGCACGCAAGAGCATCGGCACGGCGGGAATCCTTCCGTCGTTTTGAAACGCCTCGAGTGAATCGCCGTACCCGTATTTCACTTGTGCCTGCTCCCAGGCGAAATCCCCCGCGATGCGCACGGTCAGCTTGCGGCCGCGCAGCCACGACACGAGGAGAGACGGCACACCTGAGGCGATCGCGTCTTGCGCGAAGATCGGACCCATCTCGTCGGAAGCGCGCCAGACGGCGCGGAAAAAATCGAAGTAGCGCTTCCAAGCCGCTTGGGCCCGCGGAATGCGCACGACCTCATAGCCGGAAGGCAGGGAGGCATCTTGAACGTCAGAATACGTCACAACGACGACTCGATGCCCCTGCGCGCTCCAAGCCTCGGCCAAGGCCGAGACGGACGTGGCCGGACCGCCGAAATCAGGCGGAAAAATGCCGGTGGCAAAAACGACTTTCATGCGTGTATAGTGTACTCATGAACACGCAAAAAGCCAAAAGTTTAAAG
>CAYYII010000190.1:0-1583 GCA_964471445.1 uncultured Gammaproteobacteria bacterium | reverse complement strand
CTTTACGGGCGGCTTCAACCTGCAAGCCTCTTGGGCGGCTGGGCGGGCGGCAGGAGAAAGCGCGAGCGGGCCGTAAGGTCGCGGCGCGCCGGGCGTCTTACTGAGAGCAAGCTTATTGCTCTAACATGACCTATGGACAACAAGAAGTTCGTTCGATGCTTGGCCGCTCTCGCCGCCGTCGGAGCCGGAGTCGCAGCGGTGCACGTGCTCACGACGCGCTGCAAGAAGGGGCGTGATTTTCGCGGAGCGGCCGAAAAAGTCAGGGATCATGTCGCCGCCAGGATGGCGAAGATCGGCAAGGTTACCCAGCGATCGTATGGGAAGATCGTGGATGCAGCCGTCGACGAGTATCGCACGATGAAAACGCTCTCCAAACAGGAAATGGAAGAGCTGTCGGCTGAATTGAAGGGCGACTGGCAAGGCATTCGCGCCATCTTCAAGAATGCCGTTGATGAAACTTCGGAAGACGAGGACGAGGCGTAAATGAGAGCGAAAACACGCCGTCATTGGCGTGTTTTTCTTTCGCATGCGCCGGAATGGCCTGTCTTGTCGTATACTTCCATATCGAGAAATCCTTATGCCGTCCCGCATGCCTTCAGTAACCGAACGTTTCGACGTGGTCATTATCGGCGCCGGCGTCACTGGCGCCTCCCTTTTGCATCTCTTGGCCGAATATTCCGACGTCGGCACGATCGCGGTCATTGAAAAAGAGCCGGGCGTAGCCGAAGTCAGCTCGCATGCCCAGCACAACAGCCAGACGCTGCATTTCGGCGATATCGAGACGAATTACACGCTTGAAAAAGCTCGGAAAGTGAAGGCGGCAGCTGAGATGATCGTCCGCTACGCGTCAAACGTCGAGGGGGGCGATCGCATCGTCATGCCGATGCAGAAGATGGTGCTCGGCGTCGGGTCCGAGGAAGTCACGGCGCTGGCCGCGCGGCGTCGCGAGTTCAAGGAGCTGTTTCCGGAAGCCCGCCTCATCAGCCGCGACGAGATCGCGGAGCTTGAGCCGAACGTGATGGTCGGGCGCGATCCGGGCACGCCGGTCGCCGCGATTTACAATCCGCGCGGATTTGCCGTCGATTTTGGACGCCTGGCCTCTTCGTTCATCGCCGAGGCCAAGCGTGCGCGGCCGGAAGGGCTTTCTTTCTTTTTCAATACGCGCGTCCGGACCATCCGTCCGAACGGCGAACGTTTCGATGTGGATCTGGGAGATCGCGTGGTATCGGCTGGTGCGGTCGTGGCCGCTGCCGGTGCGCATAGCCTGCGCATGGCGCACGAGCTCGGATATGGCAAAGAGCTGACGCTGCTTCCCGTGGCCGGAGATTTTTTCACGGCACCGAACATGCTCCGGGGCAAGGTGTACACGATGCAGGAAAAGCTGCTGCCGTTCGCCGCCGTGCACGCGGATCCCGACGTGAACGACCGTGGCTTGATGCGTCTCGGGCCGATCGCCTTAGCCACGCCGCTTCTTGAGCCGAAACGCTGGCGGACGGTGTTCGATTTCTTTAAGGTCTTTCGTCCCGACGCGGCGACGCTCAAGACCGTCATCAACGTGAACACCGAGCCCGTCATTCTGCGTT
>CAYYII010000189.1:0-1623 GCA_964471445.1 uncultured Gammaproteobacteria bacterium | reverse complement strand
AGGCTCACGCATACCGCGAGCGCGAGCATGAGCCACCCCCACTTTTTGTTGTGCAACCAGATTCCGAAGGCCATCGCGAACGCGACGCTGGCGTGCGCCGATGGGAAGGATTTTTCAAGCGGCGATTTTTCGATCAATTTCACGACATCCGGAAGCGCCGCAAACGGACGGGGACGGAACCAGATGAAGCCAATAACGGTCTCGGCAATAAATGCCAGGACGGTGCCGATAAACGTGTGGACGAAATTTTCAACACGGCCTTCAAAATGATCGGTTTTCCAGGCGGCGGCCACGTAGCACAAGAGCAGGATCGCCATCACGAAGATCAAGCTTTTGGCGCCGAAAATAAAGAGGGCATCGGCCGCCACGTTACGGCCCGAGAGCCCGTTCAACAGCCTAAAAATCCGGACGTCAAGCATCTGCATACCGCCATCATAGTGGCGGGCAGGCCTTTTGTGAAGCTCACCGGCGGCCGAGGATCAGGGCGCCGATAAAGACGATGATCGCGGTACCGACGATGACGCCGCCAGCCGCCAGGTCGAGGGCGTAGGAGAGGAAAAATCCGACGACCACGGAGAACAGAGAAAGCACGGCGGCGAGCGCGTGCGTCTTCTTGAAACTGAGGCTGAAGCGCGAAGCGGCCAGGACCGGGACGACCATGAGGGCGCCGACCAGGAGCGCGCCGACGATCCGGAGCGAGAGCGCGATCGTCATGCCGGCCAGGATGGCCAAGAGTCCGTTGAAGATGGCTGAACGCAGACCGCCGGCGGTCGCGAGCTCTTCATCGAGGCTGAGCAGGAAGAATTCCTTGTAGCAAGCGAGGACCGCGAGCAGGACGGCAGCGCCGAGCGCCAACACGATCTTCACGTCGTTGGGAGATACGGTCGTGACGCTGCCGAAGAGGTAGGAAAAGAGGTTGGCATTAAAGCCGTGGGCCACGCCAAGGAGAATGACGGCCAGGGCGAGACTGCCGGAGAGCACGAGCGAGAGCGCCGACTCACCGAACAGGCCGCCGCGCGACCGCAGCCGCTCGATCAGGAGTGCCGCTCCAACCGCGAGCAGCACCGCGGCAATGACCGGATTGAAGCCGAGTAGCAAACCGACCGCGACGCCGGCCAAAGACACGTGAGCCAGCGTATCAGCCAAGAAGGATTGGCGGCGTACGACCAGGAAGATGCCGATCGTCGGCGCGATCACGGCGACCGAAAGCGCCGCGATCAGGCCGCGCACCAAGAAGTCGTAATGGAAAAAGGAAAACAGCATGGGTTCAATGCGTATGATGCTCGTGCTCGACCAGTTTCACTTCGCGGCCGTAAAGACGGACGAGGAAATCTTCTTTCAAGTATTCGCCCGGGCGGCCGTGACAGACCATCTCGTGGTTCAAGCAGAGCACCGACGTCGCCTCGCGCGACACGAACTCGACGTCATGTGTCACGAAGACGATCGTCATGCCGAGCTCGCGGTTGGCGCGCGCGAGGAAGGCCCGGAAGGCCTCCTGGGCGGAGGCATCGACGCCGACTGTCGGCTCGTCGAGCACCAGGACACGAGGCTTGGCGGCCAGGGCCCGTGCGATGAAGACGCGCTGGCGCTGCCCGCCGGACAGGGCGCCGATCGGGCGCGAAG
>CAYYII010000188.1:0-1634 GCA_964471445.1 uncultured Gammaproteobacteria bacterium | reverse complement strand
TTGGCTTGGATGTCGCCGAAGACGCGGGCGGTGGAGGCGAGTTCAAGGCGATCGAAGACGCGGAGGTTGCCATGGAGCTCGCCGGCAATGGTGCCGTTGCGCGCTTGCACGTTGGCGGTAATCTTGGCGGCTTCGCCGACGATCAGGTCGCGCTCGGTGACGATCGAGCCGGTCACCATGCCCTCGATGCGCACGTTGCCTTCGCTGACGAAGTCACCTTCGACGCGCACCGACGCCGCGATCACTGTTTCGGTTTCCTGCACCAAGGACGTCGGATCCTGCGCGTTCTTGAACATACCTCCATGAAAATATTAGTGCCTGAAGCCAGGCTGTGAATTTCTTTCCCCATTGTACGCTTTAAAAAAAATGAGGGCAAAGCGCCCTCAGGGGATGAAAAACGGTCCGGGTTACATTTCCTCTGGAACGGAGAATCCCAGGAGTTCCGCGCCGCGTTTCAGGACGATCGCAGACGCTTCCAAGAGCTTCAGACGGGCCGCACGATCCTCTTTTGAGGCCGTAAGCACGGGGGTATTCTCATAGAGGGCCGCGATCGCCTTCGCCGTCTCGTACAGATGGGCGGCGACGAGAGAAGGGCGATCCTGATCGGCGGCGCGGCGGACGGCTTCCGGAAAACGGGCGAGCGCGAAGGCCAAAGCGAACTCCTCGTTCGTCAGCTCGTGCCCCGAGCCCTCCCCCACCGCTTCGGTTTCGGCCTTGCGCATCACGCTCTTGATGCGGGCGTGCATGTATTGGAGATACGGACCGGTCTTGCCGGTGAAGGCGAGCGAGGCTTTCGGATCGAAGACCATGTCGGAGGCGATGTCGACTTCGAGGAAATAAAATTTCACCGCGGCGATGGCGACGGAATGGGCGCGCCGGACCAGCTCATCGTCAAGCAGCGTCACGTGGCGCTGCTTGATCTCCAAAGCGGCGTCCGCTTCGAGCGCGGAAAGCAGGTCGTCGGCATCCACGACAGTGCCTTCGCGTGACTTCATGCGGCCTTCCGGCAGCGTGACGTAGCCATAGGAGAGATGCTTCACCTTGCCCGCCCACTCAAAGCCGAGCAACTCCAAAATCTTGAAGAGTTGCTGGAAATGAAGATTCTGCTCGTTGCCGACGACATAGACCGACGCATCGACGCCTTCTTCTTCAAATTTCTTTTTGGCGAGATGGAGATCCTGCGTAACGTAGAGCGAGGTGCCGTCGGACCGAAGCACGATCTTGTTCGGCAGCTTGTACGCTTCGAGGTCGGCGAAAACGGCGCCGGTTTCGTCTTTCTTGAACACTCCCTTCTTCAAACCCAGCTCGACGATCTCTTTTCCTTCCTGATAGATCTCTGACTCTTTATATTCGACGTCAAAGCGGAAGCCGAAACGTTTGTAGGTTTCATGTTGGCCGACTTCGCACCAGTCGCTCAGCATTTTCCAAAGCGCGCGCGTGTCCGCATCTCCGGCTTCCCACTTGCGGATGACGTCATGGGCGTCTTTTTCCAAACTTTCGTCCTTCTTGGCGGCTTGCTCGTACATCACGTAGAGATCGCCGAGATAATGATCGCCTTTTTTGCCGAGCGTATCAGGCGTCGCCTCGTTCCCCCATTTCATGTAGGCGACCATCGCTTTGGCAATCGCGAGGCC
>CAYYII010000187.1:0-1664 GCA_964471445.1 uncultured Gammaproteobacteria bacterium | reverse complement strand
CCGGGCGATCCTCATGCTGACCGGCGAACTCCGCCGCGCTGTCGAACGCCCGCGCGTATGAAACGAAGCGTGCTCTTTCAAATCGCCTTGAGCATTGCGATGTGTGTCGCCGTGGCCGCTATCGTTTCGAAAGCCGTCTCGTCGCCGGATGCGAAAACGGCCATCCAAACGATCACCTGGCTGGACATCGCGATCGCCTTTTTCGCCGCCGTACTCATCAGCCTTCTCAAGGCCGCCCGCTTCGCCGCTTCGCTTCGGTTCATGAAAGTCCATGCGCCGTTTCCGCGCATCGCCGCTTCCTTCATAGCGAGCCAGCTCTTCACGCCGCTCCCGGGCGGAGAGCTCGCGCGTGGCCTCCTGCTGCGCAAGGAGTTGAGACTGGAGCCGCGCGCGACGGTCGGACCCGTGCTCCTCCAAGCGGTAGCTGAGCTCGCAGCGGCAGCCTGCTGCGTCGCTGTTTCCGGCCTGTTCATCTCCAAGCTCGGCCTCTTGCCCTTCGCGGGACTTATCCTCTTTCTTGGAGTTCTGGTCGCCCCGCTCGTCTTCGCGCGGACGACAAACAAAGGACTTGTCTGGATTGGAAAAAGATTGCCGTGGAGCTGGATTAAGCAGATTCGTTTGGCGATTGAGGAGTTCGGAGATTTCTTCTCGTCGCGCCGCCGAAGATCGCGAGTAGGCCTTGGCTGCACGGTCCTACTCCTCGCGCTTGCTTCTCAACTTGCCGCCGCTGCACTGCTTTGGGCCATCGCGCGCCATGCAGGCCATCCGCTCGGTGCGTTTCAAGCCGTGTTCGCCGCCGGCCTCGCGATTCTCATTCAAGGGGTGCTCTCCCTGATTCCCGGAGGCCTGGGCGTGACAGAGGGCGGGCTTGCCGGTGTCCTTCGCACGTTCGGAAGCCCATGGCCGCCCGCCATCATCATTACGGTGCTCTTCCGACTCGCGACCTTCGTGCTGCCGCTCGTGATGGCCGCGCTCATGTTCGGGATCCTCTCGGGCCCAAAGCTGTTCAAAAAAATCATGATGCCAGCCTAATATGCTCCGACTTTCCAGAAAATATCGCGTGCATCCGGCATTGATCGCCGCCTTTTTTCTCGCGCTCCTTGTGGCCGGAACCGTGGTGGCTGGATTTTTGGTGCAGAATCTCAAGCTGTTCCAGGCGTTCGATCGGTGGGGTTATGAAAAACTGCAGAATGGCCCGCATCCGCTTTGGCTGGATGCGCTCATCACGCCCTTCAACTTCAACTTCATTCCTTGGCTGGGGCCGGTCTTCATGAGCTTCCTCTTCGTCATCGCGCTCGCCGCGCTGGCCTGGATCGCCGTGCGCCGGCATCGCGATGTGCCCTGGTTTCTGCTCGCGTGCGTTCTCGGCTTCGCCCTGGACCTCGCGCTCACGCAGCTCAGCGCCCTTCTCTTTTTCCGGCAACGGCCTTTTCTTTCGCTGCCGAATTCACTCTCGACGGCTTTCACGTCGATCTGGGTGAACTGGCCCTCGTTCCCTTCCGGACACACGCGCGACACCGCGCTCTTCATGACCATCCTGGCGGCGTTCATCCCGAAATGGCGCTGGGTCTTTGCCGCGTTCGCGCTCTTCATCGCGTTCACGCGCGTCTACCTTGGCGCCCATTACCCCACTGATGTAATCGCAGGGCTCGCCGTCGGCTACC
>CAYYII010000186.1:0-1669 GCA_964471445.1 uncultured Gammaproteobacteria bacterium | reverse complement strand
AGCGAAATTTTTGACGTTCAAATACGATAAAGATTTTCCCATCACGATTTCCACCACCCGTCCCGAAACGAAATTCGGTGACGTCGCCGTGGCCGTCCATCCCGACGACGCGCGCTACCAGAAGTATGTCGGCAAGACGTTCACGCCGACGTTCTGCGGAAAGCGTTTGGAAATCAAGGTGATCGCGGACAACGCCGTTGATCCCACGTTCGGCACGGGCGCGCTCGGCGTCACGCCGGCTCATTCGATGATCGACGCCGAGATGGCCGAACGCCACGGGCTTCCCATGGTTCAAGTCATTGGACCGGACGGTCGCCTCATGGAAACCGTTGGTTCGGCGTTCGCGGGCCTGACGGTTGTTGAAGCACGGGGAAAAATCGAGAAGATACTGTCCGATGTCGGCTTGCTCGAAAAGGTTGAAGAGATCGCACAAAATTTGCCTGTTGCCGAACGTGGCGGCGCAGCCGTCGAACAGCTGCCAATGAAGCAATGGTTCGTGCGTGTCAACAAGCCTTTCAAGCTCCGTCAGGCCGCGCTCGGCAAATGGAAGACAGGCGACAAGGTGACGTTGAAGCAGCTGATGCGCGAAGCCGTCGGACCGAAACGCATCGGCATCCTCCCTGACCAATTCACGAAAGTCTATTTCCATTGGATCGACAACCTCCGCGACTGGTGCATTTCGCGCCAGATTTGGTTCGGGCACCGGATTCCCGTTTGGTATAAGGGAGAGGAAATGCGCGTCGCCGACCGCGCGCCCGGCAAGGGTTGGGAGCAGGATCCCGATACGCTCGACACCTGGTTTTCGGCGGGTACCTGGACGTTCTCGACGCTTGGCTGGCCGAAAAAAACAAAAGACCTCGCCCGCTTTCATCCGACCGACGTCCTCGAGACCGGCCGCGACATCATTTTCTTTTGGGTCGCCCGCATGGTCATGATGTCGGTGTATGCGCTGGGCGAGATCCCGTTCAAGGCGGTCTATCTCCATGGCCTCGTGCGCGACGAGCAGGGGAGGAAGATGTCGAAGTCGCTCGGCAACATCATCGACCCGCTCGACGTCTCCGCCAAGTACGGCACCGACGCTGTGCGTTTGTCGCTCGTGATCGGCAGCGCGCCTGGCGCGGATACGAAACTCTCCGAAGAGAAGATCGCCTCCTACCGCAACTTCACGAACAAGCTTTGGAATATTTCGCGCTTCGTACTGACGAGCGTGTCGAAGGTTTCTCGTGTTCCAAAGAAACCCGCCGCGAAGACGCTTTCCGATCGCTGGATCCTTGCGCGGCTCGAGTCCGTGGCCGCCCAAGCGACGAGTCTGATTGAGAAATACGAATTCTCGCCGGCCGGCGAGATCCTCCGCGATTTCACTTGGACCGCATTCGCCGACTGGTATCTGGAGATCGCCAAGATCCAGATGCAGGATCCGAAGCTCAAGGCGACCACGGAAAAAATCCTGCTCCATGCGCTTGAGCAAATTCTCAAGCTCTGGCATCCCTACATGCCTTTCGTGACGGAAACCGTATGGGATCTTCTTGCCGGGAACGCGAAAGGCAAGAAGTTCTTGATGATCGAATCTTGGCCGAACGCCAAGTATCCCGCTGTCCCGAAAGAGTTTGCCTTACTCCAAGAAATCATCGGCGCGATCCGCAACGTCCGCAGCGAATATAAAGTGGAA
>CAYYII010000185.1:0-1695 GCA_964471445.1 uncultured Gammaproteobacteria bacterium | reverse complement strand
CTCGCCGTCGGCGCGACAATCGACTACGTCAAGGCGAAAAAAGGCGGAGATTTTTACTTTGTCGCCAAGGATCGGATCGCGCTGCTTGAAGATGTGGAGATTGTCGAAGAGATGAAAGGCTCAGAGCTCGTGGGCCAGCAGTATGAGCCGCTGTATTCTTTCTTGCCCCTCGAAAAGCCGGCGCATTGGGTCGTCGCGGGATCATTCGTTTCCACGACGGACGGTTCCGGCATCGTCCATATGGCCCCGTTAGGCGAGGACGACATGAACGTCATCAAGGAGCATGAGTTTCCGGTGATCATGACGGTCGGTTTGGACGGCGCGTTCATTCCAGAAGTCACGCCATGGGCCGGAAAATTTGTGAAGGACGCAGATACGGAAATTGTGAAAGATCTTTCCGATCGAGGCCTGCTCTACAAGGAAGAAAAATACACGCACGATTACCCGTTCTGCTGGCGTTGCTCGACACCGCTCTTGTACTACCCGAAAGACTCGTGGTTCATCGCCATGAGCAAACTCCAAAAAGAGCTCGTCGCCAATAACGAAAAGATCAACTGGGAACCGGCCCATATTAAGGAAGGCCGCTTCGGCGAATGGCTCCGCGGCATTAAGGATTGGGCGATTTCGCGTGATCGCTATTGGGGCACGCCGCTGCCGATCTGGGCCTGCGAATGCGGAAAAACACAAGCGATCGGCTCGTTCGCCGAGATGAACGACAAGCGTTTCCGCAAGAATCGTTTCTTTATCGCTCGGCACGGTCAAGCCATCAGCAACCGCGACGGATTCGTCTCGTCTTGGCCAGAACAGAACGGCAGCGTGCACCTCACGGAAGAAGGCGAAGCGGAGGTGCGCGCCACGGCCGAGAAGCTCAAGCAAGAGGGAGTGGATCTGATCTTCGCTTCCGATTTGAAGCGCACGAAGCAGACGGCCGAGATCATCTCTGAAGTCACTGGTGCAGAATTGAAATTCGACGAGCGCCTCCGGGAGATCAACGTCGGAAGTTGGAACGGAAAACCGGAAGCTGAATACGCCAAGGCCTTCGCTTCGCTCGAAAAAAAGATGACCGAAGCTCCGGAAGGCGGGGAATCGCTTGAAGACGTGCGCGCTCGCATGGTCAACGCCGTGCTCGATTTGGACCGAGCGCATCAAGGAAAAAATATCGTCATCGTTTCGCACGGCGATCCGATCTGGGTTCTTGAGACGGCTCTGACGGGGGAGTGGTCCGCTCCGGCGTTAAAAAGGAAAGGCGACGATGGCTATCCGGCGACCGGTCACGCAGGCGAGCTGTTCGTTCCGAACTGGCCGTTCGATCACAAAGGCGCGCTTGACGCGCACAAGCCTTTCATCGACGCGGTCACCATCGTGTGCGACTGCGGCAAGGAAATGAAGCGCGTCCCCGAGGTCATGGATGTGTGGTTCGATTCGGGTGCCATGCCGTTTGCCCAATGGCATTATCCCTTTGAGAACAAGGAAAAAGTGGACGGGGGAGCCGCGTATCCGGCCGACTTTATCTCCGAAGCCATCGACCAAACGCGTGGTTGGTTCTACACGCTGCTTGCTGTTTCGACGTTGCTTGGCCGAGAACCTGCCTATAAGAACGTCATTTGCCTGGGCCACCTACTCGACGCCAAAGGCCAGAAAATGTCGAAGTCGAAAGGCAACGTCGTGAATCCGTGGGAGATGTTCGACAAGTAT
>CAYYII010000184.1:0-1703 GCA_964471445.1 uncultured Gammaproteobacteria bacterium | reverse complement strand
CGATCGGCGAAGTCCTCGTGCATGGCCGCAAGGCGAAAATTCTGGGGCGCGTCTGTATGAATATGTGCATGATCGACGTGACCGACATTCCTGAAGCCCGCGCTGAGGACGAAGTCATTCTCCTCGGCGAAGACGGGCGTCTGGCCGTCACGGCCGACGATCTCGCCGCGAAGATCGGCACGATTAATTATGAAATCGTGACGCGCATCAACCCGATCTTGCCGCGCCGATTGGTATGATCATGGTTGTGTTTTCCGAAGAAGAAAAGGACGTATGAAATCCAAAAGGAAAATCCGTCTCGGCATCCTGTTCGGCGGCCGCTCGTCCGAGCACGAGGTGTCTTTGCTTTCGGCGCGCAGCATTATCGATGCCGTCGACAGGAAAAAATACGACGTTTCCTTGATCGGCATCGGCAAGGACGGGCGCTGGTTGGGCGCGGCGGGGGAGTCCTATCTCTTGAACGCATCCGATCCGAAAAAAATCGCCATCAACGTCGCCGCGGCAAAAGAGCTGGCCCTTCATCCGGGTCGGGAGGGGATCGGTCCTATCGACGTCGTCTTTCCGATCGTACATGGCACATACGGAGAAGACGGTAGCATACAGGGCCTGTTGCGGATGCTCGATCTTCCCTTCGTTGGACCAGATCTTCTCGGCTCTGCCGTCGGCATGGATAAGGACGTTGCCAAGCGCTTGTTGCGTGATGCTGGGATTCCCGTAGCTGATTTTTTCGCGCTCGGCAGGGGAGATGCCTTCACCCTTTCGAAAATCTGGAAACGCCTCGGTAAGCCGGTCTTCGTGAAACCCGCTAATCAAGGATCTTCCGTCGGCATTGCCAAGGCGAAAAACGACGCAACCTTGAAGGCGGCCATTGCAGATGCCTTCCGGTACGACGACAAGATTTTGATTGAGGAGGCGGTGGTGGGCCGCGAGATTGAAATCGCCGTGCTCGGCAATGAAACGCCCGAAACTTCGATCGCCGGCGAGGTCATCCCGCGCCATGAATTCTATTCGTACGAAGCCAAGTATCTCGACGAGCACGGCGCAGACTTGCGAATCCCGGCGGAGCTGCCCCTCGCACTCATGCGCAAGGCGCAAGCGCTGGCCGTGCGCACGTTCAAGACGCTGGGTCTCGAAGGCATGGCGCGCGTCGATTTTTTCATGAAAAGTGACGGCGCATTCGTCGTCAACGAGGTGAACACGATTCCGGGCTTCACAAAGATCAGCATGTATCCCAAGCTCTGGGAGGCCTCCGGACTGCCGTACCCGAAGCTGATCGATCGCCTGATCCGACTGGCACTGGAACGCCAGGCGCGCCGTAAACGACTGAAGACGTCCGTATGAGCAGATGGATCCGGCCCCGCAACGTGCGACGGGATTATTCACGCAAATCTTTTTCCAATCCGCTGTTCGAATCGGCTCGCGGCGGCCGCGAAGGCAAGCGCTGGCGCGGACGCCTCCTGCTCCTTGTCGGCATCCTAGCCGTCGCCGGCTGGATCTGGTTCATCGCCTTTTCGCCAACCTTCCGCGTCACCGACATCCAAGTACGCGGCGCCGATCGCATTCCCGCCTGGGAGATCCAGGATGCGGTCACGGAGATCCTGCATCAGCGCCGCTGGCTCGTACTGCCGAAGGCGAGCCTGATCGTCGTCTCCGAGCAGGATCTGATTACGATGCTGAACGAGCGCTTCGTCCTTGAAGCGCTG
>CAYYII010000183.1:0-1705 GCA_964471445.1 uncultured Gammaproteobacteria bacterium | reverse complement strand
CTCTCGAGCGTTACGAAATATCAGCCGGCCGTCACCACGGTCGTCAACGACCGCAACGGCTCGCAGATGTGCAGCTTCTCGCTCGAGAACCGGATTTGGATGCCGCTCGAACGCATCCCGAAGCACGTCCAAGACGCGTTCATCGCCGCCGAGGACAAGCATTTCTGGGAGCATGAAGGCATCGATCCAGAAGGTATCGTGCGCGCCGGAGTCGCCAACTTTCGAAGCGGCGAAGCCAGCCAAGGCGCGTCGACGTTGACCCAACAGGTGATCAAGCAGATCGTCCTCAAGGATTCCTCGCGGACGATGGAACGGAAAATGTCCGAAATCATCCTGGCGGTGCGTTACGAGCGGCGGATGCGTGAAGAAGCGGGCGGCGATCGCATCAAGGCCAAGCAGATGATTCTCGAGATCTACCTGAATCACGTCTACCTCGGCAAAAACGCCTATGGCGTCGAAGCCGCGGCTCAGACCTATTTCGGGAAGAGCGTCGAGAGTCTGACGATCGCCGAAGCCGCCATTCTCGCGGGGCTGCCCAAGGCGCCATCGGACGATTCTCCGATCGGGCATTACGATCGCGCCAAGGTGCGCCAGCGCTATGTGCTCGGCCGCATGGTCGAGACGGGCGCGATCACACGCCTGGAACGTACGAAGGCACTTGGGGAATCCATCGCTCTCGTCGAGCGTGCGAACGCCTTTAATATGGCGACCGCGCCCTACGCCTGCGAGGAAGTTCGCAAGTACGCGGAGGGGGAGTTCGGTTGGGATGCGGTTTACAAGCAAGGCTTGATCATCGACACGACGTTCGACATGGAGCTGCAGCGCAAGGCGCAAGCGTCCGTGCGCTACGGCCTGCTCGATCTCGAGCGGCGTCTCGGCTTTGCCGGTCCGGAAGGGCATGACAAGGACGCGACGGACCGCTGCGACGGGCCGGCCGACTGGGTGCCGGAGCAAGCCATTGAAGCGAACGCGCGCGTCATCGCGCGTGGCCGCGATTCGATCGATGTCTGCGTTCGCGGGAATCTGTTTCCCTTGGATCATGACGACGTCGAGCGCGTCGGAAAGTGGGAGCGGTCCAAGCGCGGAAACGCGCTCGCGATCGGCGACCTCCTGACCGTACGCGTGGAAACCCGAGAGGGCGTCGACGGCACGCTGCGGCGCTACGCCCTGACGGCGCGGCGCACCGGCGGGAAAGATCATCCTGAAGCGCTGCAAGCCGGCCTTGTCGCCATCGATCGCCAAAGCGGAGAAATCCGCGCGATCGTCGGCGGGTACGACTGGAACGAAAGCCAGTACAACAACGCCACGCAAGCGCGGCGCCAGACCGGTTCTTCAATCAAGCCGTATGTCTACCTGACGGCGCTGATGAACGGAAAGACCGTCGTGTCCACCGAAATGGACGGGCCGATCTGCGTTTCAACCGCCTCAGGTCCCTGGTGTCCGGGAAACTACGATGTCGACGTGTCTGTCGTCTACTACGGCACCGTCGATCTGGTCACGGCGCTGGCGAAATCGCTCAACTCGGTTTCGGTCCGGCTGGCCGTTGAAGTCGGCCTCGATAAGATCATCGGAACGATCCGGGCGCTCGGCATCCGTTCACCCATCGTCCGAGTCTTTCCCTTGGCGGTCGGCACGCCGCAGCTCACCCTCTGGGAGCACACTGCCGGCTATGCGGCGATCATGTCGAATGGCCGGAGCATGGCCG
>CAYYII010000182.1:0-1708 GCA_964471445.1 uncultured Gammaproteobacteria bacterium | reverse complement strand
GCAGGGCGTCTCCGGTATTCACGACGATCAGGTCCTTGCCCATTGCGCGATAGCTTTTCGCGCGGCCGGAGGCGATGTCGGAGGCTTTTCCGAGCGGAATCTTTTCCATCTCAACGAAGGACGCCGCCCCATTCAACGACCGTGAAGCCGTCGCGTTTCGGCGCGCGGATCTCGTAGGCTTGGACGTCGATCGGTTTTTCGAGCGGCTGGAAATCCATGAGGACGCGAATGATCGTATCCGGCTTCGGCGCGATCGTGAGCGGCGCCAGCGCGTCCATCGTGCGATTGCCGAGGAAGGTCACGAAATAATACGGAGAACCCGTCATCCGCGGCTCCCAGAATTCCATGAAGTCGGCGCGCTCTTGCGCGTTCAGGCCGAGCGCGGAAAGCTTTTCGATCAAGAAGCCATGCACCTCTTTCTGCGCGATGACGAACCCCTGCTTCGGCGTCTCATACAAGCCGCCGCGGCCTTCCCAGAAGAGATAGGGGTATGCCTTGCCGTCTTTCAGGTTCGTCAGTTCTCCCTTCGGCGTGGCACGGACGTTCCAACCGCCGTCGTAGGCCGGTTCGGTCTTGGTGAAGCCTCCTTGAGGCGCGAGTTTCACGCTGACGTCGGTCGTTTTTTCTGGATAGAGATAGATGACCGGTTTCCCGCATTCGACTCCCGGCAAGAAGGCAGCCTTTTGAAACTTGATGATGCGGTTGAACGGATCGCGCCACAAGAAAACGGGATTGGCCGCCACGAATGCTTCGTATGATAATTTGTCGTCGCCGCGCCCGAGCGAGTAGCCATTATCATAAATATCCCTGAGTATGGGATGGTTTGCCTCTTTGAAACGATAGATCGGATCGCCTTGCGCCGTCTTGCCGACAGGCAGCAGGTCGGTCATCTGGACGTTCTCAAGCACCGACGCATAGTTTTGCGCGCCGCAGCCAGTCACGTCGGTCGCCCAGTATTCCTCGGCGTTCCGAACACCGTCGTTCCAGGTGACGTTCGGAATATGGAGATCGGCATCGTAAAACGGAATACGGAGCGCGTAGGAGCGCGTCGTACTGTCCGGAGCCACCGCGTAAAAACCTTGCTGGGGCCGCTCGGCACCGGCAGCATCCGTATACACCTTACCGATTTTTGGATGCGTGAATGCCAGCGTTTTTGCTTTTGCATCGAAAAACGGCGCGTCCTTTTGCGAATCATCTTGGAAAACGAAATTTCTTTGAAGCGCGAGGACGGCTCCGTTTTGTGAAACTTCGGTCGGAAAGAGAAGATCGGGCGTTTCTGCCGTCGTATCGACGATGAATTTACTGCTATCGAAACGCGTCGGGGCATATTCCCCGGAGGCGTACGCCTCTGGCGAATGACGTTCCAACAAGACCGGTTTGCCGGACTTCGGCAGGATGAAATGGTAGTAACTCGCATCACCCATATCAAGAGGGACAGCGAACAGGACAACGACGTCTCCGCCCGCATACGTGCCATCCAGCACCGTGCCGACGCGCTTATAATTCTCATGCTTGAGGAACTGCTCGCCCGAATATTCACCGCCCTCTTCTTCGCCTTTGTAAAAAGACGTGAAGACATCCACCGGGGCGATTTCTTGCGGAGCGGACCACTTCACATGAAACACACCGGTGCTGACGGATTGCGGTCCGCTTGCGCTCTCGACCGGCGAAGGCTCGGCCGGAATCGTCGTTTCCTGAGACGTATCCG
>CAYYII010000181.1:0-1708 GCA_964471445.1 uncultured Gammaproteobacteria bacterium | reverse complement strand
CGGATACGTCTCAGGAAACGACGATTCCGGCCGAGCCTTCGCCGGTCGAGAGCGCGAGCGGACCGCAATCCGTCAGCACCGGCATTTTCCACGCGAAATGGTCGCCGCCGGAAGCCATCGATCCGATCGACGTCTTTACGCCTTTTTATAAGGGGGAGGGGTCGGACGACGAGTACATGGCGAAAGAGTACGCCAATCGTGAAAATTACAAGCGCGTCGGCACGGTGCTCGACGGGGCCTATGCGGGCGGCGATGTCGTTGTCGTATTTGTTGCTGCGGCCGATTTGGGCGATCCGAGTTACTATCACTTCATCGTACCGAAGTCCGGAAAGCCAGTCTTGTTGGCTTTGCATTCGCCTCAGGCCAGCGTGGCACCGCAACAATATGGCCCGGCACGCTTCGATGAAAGCAAGTTTGTCGTCGATACGACCGCGGGAAATCCCGACCTGATATTCCCGACCGAGATTTCTTCGCGCGGCGCTCGCCTGACGCTTCAAACAGCGAATTTTGGCCAGTTTGACGCGCAAAAAGATGCGCCATTTTTCGACGCGAACTCCAAAGTCCTCGCGTTCACGGATCCGAAGATCGGCAAGGTATACACGGATCGCGACGCGAAACGCCCGCAGAACGGGTTTTATGCCGTCGCGCCGGACGGCACGGTTCGCGTGTATGCGCTGGAGATCCCGTTTTATGATGCCAATCTGCACATGCCGGACGTGACGTGGAGCAACGGGATAAAAAATACCGAAGAATATTGGGCGACGGATATTGGAGGCTGCGGCGCGGAGAACTACGCCGCCGTCGTCGATGAGGTGGAAGACACCGAGCTTCTTCCTGTCGGCAAAACGGCGCAAGGAGAACCGATCTATCGTTTTAAAGACGGGAATCACCCCGTGCTCAAGGATGTCTACGAAAACGTTTACTCGCTTGGACGGGGTGACGACAAGCTGTCCTATGAAGCGTTCGTGGCGGCGAACCCGGTCTTCTTGTGGCGTGATCCGCTCAATCGCTTGATTAAATTCCAGAAAGCCGCCTTCTTGCCGGCCGTGGAATGCGGCAAGCCAGTCATCTATCTCTATCCGGAAAAAACGACCGACGTTAATGTGAAACTCGCGCCTCAAGGAGGCTTCACCAAGACCGAACCTGCCTACGACGGCGGCTGGAACGTTCGCGCCACGCCGAAAGGAGAACTGACAAACCTGAAAGACGGCAAGGTGTACCCCTATCTCTTCTGGGAAGGCCGCGGCGGATTGTATGAAACGCCGAAGCGGGGATTCGTCATCGCGCAGAAAGAGGTGCATGGCTTCTTGATCGAAAAACTTTCCGCACTCGGGCTGAGCGCGCAAGAGCGCGCCGACTTCATGGAATTCTGGGAACCGCGCATGACGGGCTCTCCGTATTATTTCGTGACGTTTCTCGGCAACCGCGCGATGGAGGCGATCGCACCACTCGATGTCGCGCCGAAACCAGATACCGTCATCCGTGTGCTGATGGATTTCCTTCCGCTTGAAAAGCCGATCGATGTGCAAGGCTACGAAATCCATACACCGAAGCGTGACGGCTTCACGGTTGTCGAATGGGGCGGAGTGCTGCGTTGAGATGGAAAAGATCCCGCTCGGTAAAGTTTCGGAAATTCCCTCTGGACGCGCCAAGAGCTATCGCGCAATGGGCAAGGACCTGATCGTCGTGAATACCGGAGACGCCCTGC
>CAYYII010000180.1:0-1711 GCA_964471445.1 uncultured Gammaproteobacteria bacterium | reverse complement strand
TGCCTGAGACGTACTACATGGATATCGCCTTCCTCACGCGAGGATCGTCTTAACCAGTGCGTCAAAGGTATTGAAAAATCCCGGCTTATCCGGGATTTTTTCATTTCGCGAGCGCCGTTTTGCTTTGCCAGGTTTTCTCCGCCAGCGTCTTCGCATCCTTGAAGGCCCTATCGAAGGAATCACAGCCGAGCACGACGACGATCAGGTCGCGGCCGTCTTTTTGCAGGCGCGTCGCAAAGGTGTAGCCGGCTTCGTAGATGAAGCCCGTTTTACCGGCGGTCACATCGAGGGTCGCGTCCTGGACGAGCTTGTTCGTATTCTTGATGAGATGCGGGCCTTCGGAGGTCACGACTTCATAGGTGGGTTCCGCCGCGAACTGGGAAATCCAAGGGTCATCGAAGGCGTTCTTGGCCATGATCGCCACTTCTTTCGCCGTCGAAAGGTTCTCGACTTCGATGCCGGTTGGATCGGCGAAGCGCGAATGCGGCATGCCGAGCGCGACGGCTTTCTCGTCCATGCGCCGCAGGAAATCCTGGCGCGAGAGTCCGGTCGCGCGGGCGACGGCGTTCGCCGCGTTGTTGGCGGAGCCGATGATCGCGCTCGCCACCAGATTTCGCACGGTCAGCTTGGTGCCGACCGCTACGCGCAAGCGGCCACCGCCGACTTCGTCATCATTCGAAAGGGCGACGGTCATCTCCGGATCGAGGCCGGCGTCATGCGCGACCATCATCGTCATAAGCTTCGTGAGCGATGCGATGCTGCGCACTTCGTCCGCATTCTTCTGATCGAGCAGCTCGCCGGTCTTCGCGTCCATGACCGCATACGCTTCGGCGTTCACCGCGTTCAAAGTGCTGACGCGCGGCGCAACGACCTTGATCGAGAGCTTGGCGTTTGCATTATAGATCCAGGCGTTGTTTTCAACGGCCAATTGGAAGTTTTCCTGATACGTACCGATCGCCGGAGGGGCGCGCAAGGTCAACGTCACGCTACCCGTTTCTCCGGGGCGGACCAACGCCTCGCGCAACTTCGCTGGCTGGATCGCGCTCAGCCAGCTCGCATCCTTAAACACACTTTTGCGGGCGTATGGACTGACTGCATACAGTGAAACATACAAGCTGCCCGTACCACGCCAGACGTAGCTGCCCGTATTCTTGAATTTCAGCGTGACTTGCTTGGAGGCGCCGGCCGGAATCTCGATGGCGGACTCCCCCGTCATGCCGGATGAGGCATAGGCACGTGTAGCCGCTCCTACGGAAAGCGGAGCGGCAAGCGACGCGGCGACGATGGCAATGGCGAACAAGCGTTTCATGCGGTCATGTGATGCGTTTCCGTATCCGAAGGGCGGACCTCGGGTGATGCGGGACGATCGGTCGGCGCGAAGCGGCGGTCGACCGAGCGCAACCCGTAGGCGAAGCCGACGATGAGGACCATCGCGAGGAGGAGCGCCGGAGCGACTCCGCCGATCAGCGGCTTCATGCGGGAAAGAGCGATCTGACGCCGCCTGATCGCATAAGGATGGATTCCTCCAGCGGCAAGCATGGCGATGTTTTCTGCATCCAGTGTATCAAAAAAATGACCTTGCGTCAATCGTTGTTCTTCTGTCGTTCTTCTAAGGAAAGGCCTGGCGCGTTCATTCCTTGACAAGGAGAGGATTTGACGATAATTTTTGCTAGTCATGCGGGGTTTCCGTGTGACATTTATTTTCTTGCGG
>CAYYII010000179.1:0-1745 GCA_964471445.1 uncultured Gammaproteobacteria bacterium | reverse complement strand
CGAACAGGTTCACCCACGAGCCGGAACCGTAGTCGGCGCGCAGTCCCGGAATGAAACCGAGACACAGGAGAAATGCCGCCGCCGGAAGCATGAACGGCGCGAAGCGCTTCAAGCGCTCGACCGATACGCGCATCGAGATGAGGAGCAGCACGATGCCCGGAAGAACACCGAAAAACAATTGGCGTTTGAAAAAATAATAGCTATCGCCGAATTTTTGGAAACCGATTGGGCCGGTCGCCGAGGTGAGCATCACCAAGCCGAAAACCAGGAGTCCGGCAACCGTGGCGAGCAAAGCGTAATCCGGCGGGTGGCGACGCATAAGCGGAATGTAAGCTTTGGCTGACGCGAAAAGAAAACTAGCGATCCAAAAGCGAAATAATCAAACCCAATACACCTGACACCGCCGCGATCACCCAGAAGCGCATGACGATCGTCGGTTCCGGCCAGCCTTTGGCTTCGAAATGATGATGAATCGGCGCGGACAAGAAAACTTTTTTCTTGCGGATTTTTTTGGAAGCGACCTGAATGATCACCGAAATCGATTCGATCACGAACACCAAGCCGATGATCGGCAAGAGCAAGAGGCTGTTGGTCAGCATAGCAACGACGCCGAGGGTCACACCGAGCGACATGGCGCCCGTATCGCCCATGAAGAAGCGGGCGGGGTTGATGTTGAACCACAGGAACGCGAGGAGCGCCCCGACGATCGCGGCGCAGAAAGCAGCGAGATCGAATTTCTCTTGCAGGAACGCGATCGCGCCGTACGAGGCGAAGGCGGTCAGCAGGGTGCCGGCCGCCAGGCCGTCGAGACCGTCCGTCTCGTTCACCGAAAAGGCGGTGGCGACGATGATGAAAATGAAGATCGGGAGCATCCAGAGGCCGACGTGAACGATGCCGACGAACGGCACGCGCAGCACGTCCCATTCGAGGCGGAACGTGAACCACCAGGCCGCGATCACGGCGATCAGCGAATACGAAAGCAGGCGATGCCAGGCCTTGAGGCCGCCTCCATGCGCGCCGATCTTGCGGACGTTGAGATAATCGTCGATCAGGCCGACGATCGCCGCGAAAAACAGGGCCACGAGCGGAAGCAGCGTCTCGCGGCGCGAAATGAAGTTGAACGAGATCCAAGGCTCGGCCCGGAAGATGTTGGCGGTGAGCGAGGAAGCGAACGCGAGCACTAGCACCGTGCCCCAGATCAGGATGCCGCCCATCGTCGGCGTGCCGCTTTTGGCCGCATGAAGCTTTGAAAAAATTGGCGCGCTCGCTTCGCTCCGGATCTGCTTTCCAAGCTTCAGGAACTTGAGCAGCTTCGTGACGGCCGGCGTCGCGAGCATGGCGACCAAGAACGCGGCGGCCGCGACGACGAGAATGGCAATGGCAGAATGCATGTCAAAGGTTCAAGAGAATGGAGAGGAAGGTCAGCACGAGGACAAGCACTTCAAGGAGAAGCGTCAGTGCCATGAAGAACGCACCCGGCAGCCGCTCGTTGCGGTGGAGAAGCAGCGCCACAATGACGTTCACGACAAGGAGCACGAGGCCTAGGAGCGGCATGCGCAGAAGTCCCCAAGGCGGGCCGATCCGGTCGACACCGAAGTAGACCGTATAATGGAGGGCGAAAAACGGGCTGGTCGCGAGGCGCGGGATCACGAACCAGAGCGCGAGCCCCCAAGCCAGGAGATTCAATCCGAAGGACAAAAGCAACGCGAAGCGGACGAACCGCGCTTCGCGCGCATGCAGACGAT
>CAYYII010000178.1:0-1754 GCA_964471445.1 uncultured Gammaproteobacteria bacterium | reverse complement strand
CGTCCATCGAGCCGAAGTTGCCTTGGCCGTGAACGAGCGGCGCGCGCATCGCGAAGTCCTGGGCCATGCGGACCATCGAATCGTAAATCGCCGCGTCGCCGTGCGGGTGGTACTTGGCCATGACTTCACCGACCACGTTGGCCGACTTGCGGAACTTGGCGCCGGGGCGAAGGCCGATATTCCACATCGCGTACAAAATGCGGCGATGGACCGGCTTCAAGCCGTCGCGTACGTCCGGTAGCGCGCGACTGACGATGACGGACATCGCGTAGTCCAAATACGAATCCTGGACCTCGTCCACGATGGAGCGGGCTTCGAGGCGGCCGACGTTCAGTTCGTCGATGGAAGTCTGTTCAGGCGGTTTCATAGAAGTTCAGGGCGTTTCGGTTTCAGATGTCGCGGTGGCATGCATGGTCTGCTGCGTGCCGGTGGCGGCTTCGAGCTTGGCCTTCAGAAGGATGACGGCTTCGTTCTGCGCGGTATGCGCTTTGGTGATCGATGCGATCTTATCCGAGACGTCGCGCATGACCGTCTTGAGCGGGGCGACGCGGGTGATCACACCTTCGGCCAGCACGGACCACCGCGGCGCGTCCTCAGCGTGGATGCCGACGTCCTGATACCGCAGCGTCAGGGCATAGATCCCGACGATCACGAGCATCGAGACGCCGACGAGCGCGCCAAGCAGCAGGTCCTGCTGGACTTTGGAACGCGGCGGCTTGTGCGCGGAATGAGGCATCAGGCTTTCGAAAGCAAAACAATAAATGTTTCGTCCTGCGGCAAATCTTTTTTCGTGACTTTCCACTTGTCGCTTTCGATCGTCTTGGCGCCGAGCTCTTTGACGAACGGCGCGACGTCGCCGGCTTCGAACGCGAGGTCCTTCATCTTCTGATGCATCGGGATCACGACGCGCGGCTCCATGCGCGTCACGAGATCGGCCGCGGCCGTCGCCGAAAGCACGTCTCCCCCGCCGACCGGAATCATCAAGACGTCGACTTCGCCGATCTGCCCGAGCTCGTCGTCGGTGAGCGGCCGGTCGAGGCCGCCGAGATGCACAAGGCGGACGTCGTCGATGAGGAAATGGAAGATCGTGCCGCGCTCTACACCTTTCGCTTCGCCCTTCTCGCGCGAAACGGGCGTACCGTAGATTGGAATGCCGCGAACTTCATATTCGCCGGGATGTTCGATCAAGAACGCTTTTTCTCCGGCCGCTTCGATGTTGTTGTAGTGCTCGTGCCCGCGGCGGCTGATCGTGACGATGTCGGCGCCGAGGCTGCGCGGAAGCTTGCCGATCTTTTCCGAAAACGGATCGGTCACCACGCTGACTTCGTCATTGCCGATTTTGGTCGTGATCTTGAAGCAAGAAACCCCGAAAAACTGAATCGTCATGGGAGGCGAGGTGAGGCTGTTTTTACGGGTCCAGTTTAGCATCGCATGCTCCGCACGGCAAGGATCGCATTCATGCCACCCAGAGCCCTCGGGTTCCGGAGAAGGTTCGGAGTGGCATGAGTGAGAAAAGCCTTCGAAAAATCAAAAGCCCCGCTCATCACGGGGCTTTTTACTTACTTTTTGAGCACGCCGATCTTGAAGGTGGCGAGCTTGTTTTCCTGCATGGCGGATCCGCCGTGCTGACCGTTGAAGGCGGCGGTGCCGTCCTTGCCGCAGAGCGCGGCGATCGCCTGGCTGCCGCCCGGGTGCTGAGGGATCCAGGTCGTCAAATCGTAGACGCTGCCGTTGATGGTCGACCAGCAGCTTGT
>CAYYII010000177.1:0-1771 GCA_964471445.1 uncultured Gammaproteobacteria bacterium | reverse complement strand
AGCACCTTGATGAAGACGAGGCAAGCTACGGCCAGCACGAAGATCCATCGACGCATATCATGCCCTCCTTCTGCTGCATCTGAAATGGAAGATCGGCGTGAACGTAACAAAAAAACCCCGTTCCGTCAAGGGCAGGGCTGGAGCTAGGCGACGAAAAGGTATCGCTCGCGGATTCGGCGCATGAAGTCCTCATGCTGCGCGATGTCGTAGAGCTCGGCGTGGATGCCGAGCCGGCGCGCGGCCGCGCAGAAGTCCGGATGATCGTCGACGAAAAGTGTCTCGTGCGGCTCGGTGCCGGCGATCGAGAGCGCACGAAGGAAGAACCGCCGGTCGGGCTTGATCACCCTTTCCACATACGAAAGGCAGTGTCCGTCGAAAAGATCGTGGATGCCCATCTCCGCCATGTTCCGATGGTGAATCTCTCCGAGGTTCGACGCGGCCACAAGGCGGGTGCGGCTGTGCGCACGAACCTCGCGCCAAAGATCGATGACGGGCTGGTTCGGCGTGACGCCGCTTGCGAGCGCCGCAAGCAAGACCTCGTCTTCGCACCGAAGTTGCAGACGCCGCTTCGTCTCACCCATGAAATCCGTCGTCGAAACCTGGCCCTGCATATAGATTTCCCACCGGTCCCAGTGATCCACGAAGAGCAGGCGATGAATCCATTTCGCCGTGAAATACGTATGCGCCTCGAGCACGGCGGCGACGTGATGATTATCGAACTTGACGACCACCATTCCCCAATCGGAAAGGATCGCCCAAATCGGGAGCTTGGGTTCAGCCACGACGTTTCTCCTGAAAAAGGGCTATCCGACCAGCGCCAGCTTTTCGCGCGTCTCTTCTTCCGTTTTGCGGAGCGTCGAGCCGGCTTCGTCGGAGTTCAAATTTTGCTTGAGGGCGTTCAAAATGTCAACGAGGCGCCCTTCGATCGGGGGCATCGTCACGCCTTCGCGCTCCAGCTTGGCGATCGACAGCACGCAATCGACGCGCTTGGCGAGCGTCATGCGATTGAGTTCTTCTTTGGAAATTTTTGCGAATAACATCTCGGGCTTGAGGTGCGCCTTGAGCAGCTCGGCGATGCGGTACGGCGTCGTGAAGCCCGGATTGGCGACGTTGTACAAGCCGGTCGCGTCTTTGGACAGCAGGGTCCAGGTGACGTCCATCAAGTCCTCGACGATCGTGCAGGAGTTGGGCGTATCGATGAACTTCGAATACGTCAGCATCTTCACGAGGGCATTGCGGGGACTGACCATGCCGGAGAGGAGCTGGCGCGGGCGCAATTTCAAAACTTTCAGGCTGCCGCGCAGCATGCGCTCATTCAGCAAATTTTCCGCCCAGACCTTGGTCCAGGAGTAATAACAGAGCGGATGCGGCGTATCTTCTTCCGTATGAATAACGTCGGCGGTCGGACTTTCTTGGACGCAGCCGCTCGAGATATGGAGCAAGTAGACGCCGCGCTCTTCGGCGACTTTGGCGATCATCTCCGCGCCGAGCACGTTGATCTCGAACGCCTCTGTTTTGTTCATCTCGCACCAGTCGATGTTCGTCTTGGCGGCGGCATTGATGATCAGGTCCGGCTGGACGGAAGAAACCGCCCCCGACACGAAGGCTTCCTCACGAATGTCGCCCGCCGGAGACTCGACGGCGCAACCCTTCGATGTAAAAAAGTCGCGGTAGAATGTACCGAGCTGTCCGCGGCCGAAGATGAGTACGCGCGTAGGAATCATGCGAGTGCGTTCAACGTTTCCTTATAATAGGCGTCGTAGTACTTCTG
>CAYYII010000176.1:1132-1781 GCA_964471445.1 uncultured Gammaproteobacteria bacterium | reverse complement strand
GCCTTGTCGGTGGGCTGAACGCCGCGGTCGGGATTCCATCCGGCCGGACGAGGAACGAGCCGCACGGGTCCGTCGGACTTGCACATGCATCCTCCATCTTCTGCGGCGCGCGGGCCGCGTTGCTGCAAGGGTCGCAAGAAAGCGCCTGCGCGTCAAGAAAAAAACCGCCTGCGAGGAGGCAGTTCGGTCTTACTCGTCCTGGTCGGAGAAGTTGATGACGAGCGACTTTCCAGTTGCAAACACTACTGCGATAACTGTGCCGTAGGCAAAGGCGGGATTGAACCCTATCAAAGTTCAGTGTCCGGCAAAAAAGGCTCGAGACTGACAGCAGTCCCAGTCCAGGCACCCCAGCACCTGATCTTCGACGCGCGTGATCCAATGCGGCCGCCGAAAGAGTTTCTTGTCCATCACATACAGCGCCACCGACTCCCCCGGGAGGATCGCACGGCCGCAGAGTCCGCAACGGATCGAATCGCGCATGACCTTGGCAAGGAGACAATCCGCGCAAAGCGGCACGGGCTTCTCGTGATCACCCGAAGCGATAATCTGGCCCCAGAGCCTGATCTTGAACCTCTGGTGTGTCTCGTGTTCACACTCATGCCGGATGAGCGGACCTTCCCGATCGATCACCTCGCACGTCTCGGTGCAC
>CAYYII010000176.1:0-1122 GCA_964471445.1 uncultured Gammaproteobacteria bacterium | reverse complement strand
GCGACGGTCCGCTCTCCTCTCTGGAATCGCTTTCCACCTTCTTGTGCTTCAGCGCGGGCCGGATAAGGAACCAATACCCGAGTCCCGCGGCGACAAGGACCCCAAGCGCGACAAACGTTTCGTTCATGCATGCCTCCTGGACGGCAGTAGAAAGGAAAAAGCCATCGAAGTCAAGCAAAAGAAAAAACCCGGGCAAAGCCGGGTCACCGAGAAAGGGCGGCTGGAACGGGGATGACGATCTTCACACCGCTCGCATCGCTCTGAAGATCGCTCCAGCGACGTATGACCGGGGACAATCCGGCCGCCTCGCAAAAATCATGGACGATCTTGGCGCCGCCCAAGAGCTGATCTGGTGCCGGTGCCAACAGGGGCGTCGTCTGTTTGCAGCTGCCGGATTCGCTCATGCGCTCACGATTGCAGTCGACCTCATAGACATCGATCGTCCTCTGATCAGCCGCCACGGAGGCTTCGATCAAACGGGCAAGCCGGCCCTTGACGACCTCCGCCGCCGCCGCTCCTTCGAGCTTCCGAATTCCGGAATATCCCCGCGCACCAGAGCGCGCGCGGTTTCAGAAAGAGGAATGAAGATGCTGACGCCGCCCTTGTCGATCTCGCTCCAGACTTCGATGGTCGGAAACAATCCCAGCCCTTCGCAATGGGCATAGACGAGCCTGGCGGCTCCGAGCAGATGCCGAGGATGTGGGAGTCGGCGGGCGTGTTCGTCCTCGCCCGGACCGCGAAAGACCTCGTACAGGCAGTTGATATCGTAGATATCGGCCGTCTGACGACCGGCGGCCAGGGCGGCCTCGATCTTGAAGGGCAGCCTCGCTTTGGCGATTTCAGCAGCCACCTCGGCTTCAACGCGACGACGCTCTTCTTCGGCGTACCGGCGATCGCTCATGCATCGCTTGCGCTCACCCGCACTGAAGGCTTTGCGAATAGCCGCCGCTTCCGATCCGGGCTCGGCAACCGATGTCGATTCCGGCGGCAAGCTCGACGCGGGATCTGTGTTGGACACGTGTGATACTCCTCTGAGATAAGGTGCGCTCGAACGGTCTATTCCATAACAAAACGGAACGGCCGTCAAGCCGTTCCGTTCAGCCGTTCTTACTTGCCCGCCGC
>CAYYII010000175.1:0-1798 GCA_964471445.1 uncultured Gammaproteobacteria bacterium | reverse complement strand
AAGGTGGGCACCTTCCGCGTGACCGCCCGCCGTCCCAACAAGCGTTTTTTGATGACGTCGCAAGAACTCTCCGCCAAGGTCGGCGAGGCGATCTTGAACGCCAATCCGGCCCTGAAAGTCGACCTGCACGCGCCGGATCATACCTGCTGGATCGAGATCACTGATGACGGCGTCTATGTGTCCCATGAAAAAATGAAAGGCGCGGGTGGGCTCCCTTTGGGCACCGGCGGCAAGCTGGTGTCGCTCTTGTCGGGCGGCATCGATTCGCCGGTCGCGTCCTGGATGATGGCCCGTCGCGGGGCGTCTCTGCACTACGTGCACTTCCATAATTTTCCCTATACCGACCGCGCTTCGATCGATATCGTCAAAGATCTCGCGCGCGTGTTGAATCGCACGGCCATCTCGGCGACGCTTTCGCTCATCAACCTTACGCCGATCCAGGAGGAGATCGCAGCCGTCTGCCATCCACAGTACCGCGTCATCTTGTATCGCCGCATGATGTTCCGCATCGCCGAACGCATCGCGCTTCGCGAAAACGCTGGCGGGCTCGTGACCGGCGAGTCGCTCGGCCAGGTCGCCTCGCAGACGGTCGAAAACATGCGGACGATCGAAGCGGTCACGCTCTTGCCGGTGCTCCGTCCGCTCATCGGCATGGACAAGGAGGAGATCATGGACCGCGCTCGCAAGATCGGCACCTACGAGCTCTCGATCCTCCCGCATTCCGACTGCTGCTCGCTCTTCATGCCGCCGCATCCCGCCACCAAGACGCTCGAAACGCGCGTCGCGGAAGACGAGAAAAAACTCGATGTCGAGAAGCTGATCGAAAGTGCATTCAAGGAAGAAGAGAGGATTGACATGAAGGACGTTTCGTGGTAGCTTCGCACCGCGCGAGTTCAATCGCTCGCTTGTCATGAAAAGGAGGAGATCTTGGACCCCACGGCCAGATTCTTGAAAGCGCTCGCGGACGGCACGTACCACGCGATCGTGCATATGACGGAAGATACCTTCGAGCCACCGGGGACGGCGAAAAGCGAGGTGCCGCTGTTCTTGCGCACGCTCGCAGAAGCTGGTGGATTGACAAGGGAAGCTCTCATCACTCACGATGCGGTCGACGCCCTGTGGCAGAGGCATCTGCGCGAGGTCGCCCTCGAGCTGCTCCGTACCGTCGCGAGCAGCGCTAGCACGGATGAATGCGTGATCGATGATCCCGTCATGACCAAGGTTTACGGTCGGATCAACGTGTCCGGCCTTTCCCGCCGTACCGGGATGGACGCCGCCTACGCGGAAGCTGCGGTCCAGAGCATGGCCCGGCTTCTCATCGAAGCAGTGCAAGCGGCCGGTACGGTCGAGATCAGCATCGAAGATCACGCCCTCCGTCGCCTGGCCGCCTGACAGCACATGACATCCTCCAGTTCCAACTGCAACCCTCGACATCCGGGGGTTTTTTCTTTAGGCTGGGCGCATATGGCCACGCTCTACGTCATCGCGACGCCGATCGGAAATTTGGGCGACCTTTCGCCCCGGGCGCTCGCTGCGCTCAGCGAGGCGCAGCTGGTCTTGTGCGAAGACACGCGCGTGACGCGGAAGCTTCTGACGTATTTCGAGATCAAGTCGCCGACGACGAGTTATCACGAATATACCGGCCCATCGAAACTCCGCGCGCTGGTCGCCCGTATCAAGACGGGGGAGACGATGGCGCTCGTATCGGACGCCGGCACGCCGGGCGTCTCCGATCCCGGCGCGCGCTTCGTGACCGAGCTCGTGCGCGAAGCCGGCTCCGAAGTGAAGATCGTCCCGA
>CAYYII010000174.1:1334-1817 GCA_964471445.1 uncultured Gammaproteobacteria bacterium | reverse complement strand
TTTCGCTTCGGCACGGTGCGCATCGGCCTGTTGTTGCGATGCTTCCAGGATGCGTTGCGCTTCGCGGCGAGCCATCACGATCGCCTCTTCGGAAGCTTTCTCCGCCCCACTTTTGGCGGCCGCCGCGGCTTCGGCATCCTGCAAGCCTTTCTCGATTTTCGCCGTCCGGGCGTCGATGATTTTCAGGAGAGGCTTGTAGACCCACTTCCACATGACGAACAGCACCACCGCGAAGTTGGCGAGCTGGGCGACGAACAATTTCCAGTTGACGCCAAGCGTTCCGAGGACGGATTCGTTGGCGACTTCGGCTGCGGCGTGGACGGCTTCGGGGGTCATAGGGTTCAGAGTTCAGGTTTCAGGACTCGACCTTCGAGTCCTGCGATCTGCACTCTGGATTAGAGAGTGAAGACGACAACCAGCGAGTAAATGGCGATGGCTTCCGCGAAGGCGGCACCAAGAAGCATCGGGACGAACAGCTTACCG
>CAYYII010000174.1:0-1324 GCA_964471445.1 uncultured Gammaproteobacteria bacterium | reverse complement strand
GCCGGCGGATTCCGGATTGCGTCCGATCGATTCCATAGCCTTGGCGACCAGGTTGCCGATCGCGAGCGCCGGACCGAAACCTCCGATCGCGATCGTCAAGCCTTTCACGAGCGTTTTCATCATGAGCGGGTCCATGGGCGTGTGCGGTCTCCAGGGCGACGGGGGTTGGGGTTTATCGTCGCTGGACGGACCGTGCTAAGAGTGAGAATCAGATTCCGACCGGAGTCGGGAGCTGATAGCCTCCTCTTAGGAAGCGGGTGCGGGCTCCGGCTTGAGGCCGTGCGCTTCGCCAAGCTCGTCCTCATGATGCTCCTCTTCATGGCCGTGCGGCTTGTCGGAAAGGATCGTGAGGTAGACAAGCGCCAGCATGGAGAAAACGGTCGCCTGGATCATGCCGACGATGAGTTCGAGGGCCATGAACGGCAGGGGGACGACGTACGAAATCAGGCCGTACATCACGGTGATGAGCACTTCGCCGGCGAAGATGTTGCCGAAGAGGCGCAGCGAGAGCGAGACGACCTTCGCGATCTCCGCCGACAGCTCGATCACGCCGACCATGAGCTCGACGATGCCGACCATGATGTTGACGCCGCCCTTCTTGAAGCTCTTCACGAGCGTGCCGAGGGCGATGAACTTATTCCAGTGCGTGAAGAAGCCGACCGTGATCATGCCGACCAGGTGCGAAACGACCACGGTCAGAAGGGCCATCGCGAGCGTCAGGTTCAGATCGGCGTTGGCGGGACGGAAGATCGGCGCCGCTTCGGCCTGGCCGTGAAGATCAACGACGCGGGTAATCGATCCGAAGCCGGGAATCGCGCCCATCCAATTGCAAACGAGGATGAAGAGGAACAGTGTGCCGACGAGCGGTAGGAATTTTTTTGACTTCTTGCGATCCTGCGTGACCTGATCGACGTAGCTGAGCAGGAATTCAAGCAGTCCTTCGACTGCCGATTGAAAACGCCCCGGCTTGCCCGAGGTCAGTTTGGCACGCACAAATGCCGCGAAGAGCACGAACAGCCCGACGGCGATCCAAGCGGTGATCAGCGAATTGGTGATCGGAAACGATCCCAGGTGGAAAATCGGTTCAGCGGCGATCGGCGGGATGGTCATAACGGTTCACGAGATTCTGGTAGTCTTTTCCGTAGGCGATCGCTTTGCGCCGGATCATGAGGGCGGTCAACCCGAAAGCGAGCAGGAGACAGGCCGCAAGCAGATACGGCTTGGTATCCCAACGGGCATCGAGGCGGGTGCCGATCCAAGCGGCGGCCACGGCCGGAACGGCCAAGGTCGCGCCGAAATCAGCCATGATACGCAAGCCGAAGAG
>CAYYII010000173.1:0-1830 GCA_964471445.1 uncultured Gammaproteobacteria bacterium | reverse complement strand
GGGTCACCTATCACGACGCGCCGATCGCGATTTCCGGCGCGTTCATGGCATCAAGCGCTGATCCAGCAGTACTTGAAGTCGTTCTGGACGAGAACGACCCGGCCTTGCCGGTCGATACGTCTGCCGAAGGTTTTGAAGTTTCGTATCTTCCGGTGGGCGCGACGATCGGCGTCAGCGACGGTGCGACCGAACTCGGGGAGATTTCTGCCAAAGACGCGGAAGCCTTCGAGACTGAAATCGACCAGGCTCCACCGATTCTCATCTCTTCGACGCCCGAACCGGGCGCCGTCGACGTGCTGCGCGCCGATGATCTCACCTTGAGATTCAGCGAGCCGGTCCTGCATGACAGCGTCGTGATTTCTTCTTCGAATAATCCCGGCGGCTGGCTTTTGACTTCGATCGGCGACGGCCGCGCGATTTCGGTCCAGCACGACATCTATCCCCGGACCGCGAACGAAACCTTCGGCGTCACGGCCAAAGACGTCGCGGGGAACGCGCTCGCCGCAAGCAGCTATCCCAATCCCTTTTCATTCCAAACCTCGAGCGACAACACCCCGAACCCCCGCACGGACGCGGTCTTCCTCATGACCTCGCCCGCGGCCGGAGCCTCGCTTGCGGCCGGAGAAGCGACGCTCCTCGCCTGGTATACCAATACCTCTTCCATCTCAAGCGTACGCCTCTCGTACTCGAACAACGGCGGACAAACGTGGAACGCGATCGCGACGGTTCCCGCAGTGCAGAAGGCCTACCTGTGGTATCCGCCGAGGCTGGATGGCACAGTGCAGATCAAAGCCGAGGCCCGCGACATCAATGATGCCTTCGTCAACATTTCCCTCGTCGGATCCCTTTCGTCAACCGGTGCTGCGATGGGCACGCCAATCCGTGTCCTCTCCGGAGTCGAAACCTCGCGTCCGACAGGCTCGACCGCCATGCTGTCCGTGGGGCTTGACCGAACGCCGACTTCCGCCGCGTTCTCCTGCAACGACGGCGCGCTGACCGCTCCCGTCCAGATCTCCGGCGACCGTCCCGTGCGGCTCCGAGCTGATCTCTCGAATCTCAGCGCCGGCATGACCTATACCTGCGCGTTCGCCATCGCCGATGCCTCTTCGCCTTCGCTCACGCTTCCCGTTCCGTCTTTCGTCGCCGGCGAAGATACGCGAGGCCCTGAACTCCAAGGTCCGGCCGTGATCAGCCAATTCAATTCCGCCACGCTCACGGCCCGATTGACCTGGACGACAGATGAAGCTTCGACGGCAACCGTGAGCTTTGGCCCGTACTTGGATTACGGCCGGCTGGCGACGATCACGGAAGCTTCCGTGTCGCACAGCATCATCCTAACCGGCCTCACGCCCGGCAAGCTGCACCAGGCGCGCATCACTTCGATCGACGCCAAAGGCAACGCCTCCGTTTCCAAAGATTGGTATTTCGTCTTCTTGCGCTCAGACGACCTGATCAAGGGGTCCGGCCCGGCGGTCTATTGGTACCAAGGCGGGAAGCGCTCGGCCTTCCCCGATCTGGAGACGTACCGCTCCTGGTTCGGGAACGACTTCTCCAAAGTCCTGCGCGTGCCGGACACGCAGCTCAGCACGATCCCGCTGGGCGGCAATGTCACGATGAAAGCGGGCGCCTTCCTCATCAAGATCCAAAGCGATCCGAAAACGTACGCCGTCGAGCCGGACGGCGCCCTCCGCTGGATCCAGACCGAAGCGCAGGCTCGCGCGCTCTACGGCGCCGCCTGGGCCAAGCGCGTGCGCGACGTCGATGTGAGCCTCTTCACCGACTACGCGATCGGCGCTCCGCTTGAAGGCTCTGAGAAGCCCGCCGGTTACA
>CAYYII010000172.1:0-1848 GCA_964471445.1 uncultured Gammaproteobacteria bacterium | reverse complement strand
CGGTCTTCAAGGATCGCCTTGCGCATCTCGCGCATGAGATGAAGGAGAAAATGCAGATTGTGGATCGTGGCCAAGCGGAAATAGGCAAGCTCTTCGGCCAGGAAGAGGTGGCGCAAGTAGGCGCGCGTGTACTTTTTGCAGGTGAAGCAGCTGCATTCTTCGTCGATCGGGCGGATGTCGAGCTCATGCGCCTTGTTGCCGATCTCAAGGCGGTATTTTTTCGAGCGGCCGGCTCGGCGATTGAAGAGCGCGCCGTTCCTGGCCACGCGCGTCGGGCTGACGCAGTCGAACATGTCGACGCCGCCTTCGACCACGTCGAAGAGGTCTTCCGGCGACAAACCGACACCCATGGTGTAGCGGGCCTTGTCGGCAGGCATGAGGTCTTCGATCCAGCCGAGAATCTCCCGCGTCTTCTCCATGTTGTAGCCGATGGACTCGCCGCCGATCGCGAATCCGTCGAACGGTCGCGAGGCGATGAATGCCGCCGAGGCGCGTCGCAGATCCTGGTGCACGCCGCCTTGAACGATCCCGAAAAGCTGCTGCCGGTGCGCAGGCGCGTCTTTCTTGTCGGCAAACGCTTCGAGGCAACGATCCGCCCAGCGATGCGTGCGTTCCATCGCCGCGCGCGCTTCCGTTTCGGATGCACTGTCGGACGTGCACTGGTCGAACGCCATGATGACATCCGCACCGAGCTTCTGCTGTATCTTGATCGCCTCTTCGGGCGTGAAACGATGGCTCGAACCGTCGAGATGCGATTTGAAGATGACGCCGTCCTCGTCGATCTTCACCAAGTTCCCATGTGCCGATTTTTTCGCACCGAGCGAAAACACCTGATAGCCGCCTGAGTCCGTCAAAATCGCGCGATTCCAGTTCTGAAAGGCGTGCGCGCCACCGAGCACCTTGATCGCGTTCTCTCCCGGCCGCAAATGCAAATGGTACGTATTATTGAGGATGATCCGCGCATCCAGCATTTCCATGTCCGCCGCATCGAGCGCCTTGACGGTCGCTTGGGTCCCGACTGGCATGAAGACCGGCGTCTCCACATCGCCATGATCGGTATGCAAAATGCCCGCGCGGGCGCGCGAATGCTTGTCCTGATGTGCCAGCGTGAAATTCTGCGACATAACGCCCCATCTTGGAACAAAAAACGCTCACGGTCAAGTGAGCGAACGCGCTACGAAGCGGCTTGAGCGATCCCTGGGGAGACCTGGGCAGCCGCGAAGAAGTCGGCATCATGGCCGTACTGCTCTTCAGTGATCTCGGCCTCGGTGATCCTGCCCTCGATCTGCTTGGTGCCGAAGCCGGCCGTCGCCGTATCACCTCCAGCCTTCGGAACGTAGCCAGCGCCAGCTTCAGCTTCGAGAAATTGCGCATGAGTGACTTCTTGCCACTGCAGCCCCTTCACCCGAATCCGGAGCCAGTATCTCTTCGTGTTCATCCTGATCCTCCCAACGCACGGGGTGTAAGCTCCAAAAAGATCGGAGCGTCTCCGTCAGTACAGAGGAAAAAGGCCTGGATGTCAAGTCCGTGATGGGGGGGCATTTTTTACTCCGCGTACATGCCATTCAAGCCGCCTGACGCATGTAAGCAAAAACGCCGGCGGTCAAGCCGGTGTCGCGCGCATCCGCGTCCGATACTTTTTGATCGCTTCAAAGACGGCGGGGTTGATGAAGTGCTCCCGCACCGCCTCAAGATCCATCCAGGCCCATTCCGAAAACTTTTCCGGCTCGCAGTTGCGCGGCTCCTGATCTGTCTCGGCGACGAAGAGACTGACGATGTCACCTTCTTTCGCACCCGGAACCGCGGCGATGAACGCCGTGATACGCAGCTCAGTCACGCCGATTTCTT
>CAYYII010000171.1:0-1858 GCA_964471445.1 uncultured Gammaproteobacteria bacterium | reverse complement strand
TCCGGTCAACTCCGGAAACCGCGCGGATGAGATCGTCATCTGTACGCGGTGCCGGGATGATGGAGGCGTTTTGTCTTCTTCAGCGCAACGTAGCCGTCGCGCTCAGATCGAGGAGCGGTGTGTTCGTGGCAGGCGTCGACGTTGTGGGCGGCATGTAGATGGTCGCGCTGTCATTCGTCGTCGTGCTGCAGCCCGCGCCGATCAGGAGAAGTGATGCCACCGCCGCGAGAAGCAGACTTTTCATGTCCGCGCGGCTTTTATTGGCTGGTGACGTGGCCCGAGGCCCCGCCCGACACGTTCGCGTTGCTATACGCCCAAGCGCCCGTCTGGGGGAAGACATACGTGTAGGCTTCGCCCATGCCCAAGGTGGAGGACTGCATGTTGGACGTGGCCGTCACGTTTGCCGGCGGCGTCAGCTTGACGCTCGGCATGCTCGAGTCGGTCGCGATCCAGGTGATCTTGCCACTCGGCGAGAGCGTCATGGTCGCGTTGTTGGCGAAGTTCGTGTTCTGGTTCACGTTGACGTACCCGGCCGGCGGCGCAACGAGCATCTTGTCGGTGTTGATGGACGGAGACGCGCCCATCATCGTCATCATGTCGAAGTTGCTCGCCGCGTTCACGGAGGAGCCGACTTTATAGTTGATGAAGAAAGCATCGGAGAGGTCGTCGATCTGACGGTTCCAGGTCGAGCCATAGAGGCCGGCGGCCACGCTCTCGCTGGCGATTGGGCGCAGGATGCCTCCCGGCGCCACGGTATAGACCTTCGGATCGCTCTGGATCTTGATCATGCGGGTCCCTGGGCGATAGGTGACGTTGCCGCCGATCTGGATCGCGGCGAGATCGCCCGTGGAAATGGTTTTCACATTCGAGAAGCTCGAATACCAGGTGAAGTAGGTTTTTTCATTCGGGAAGACATAGCGCTTGCCGTCTTCGGCGAAATAATAGACGGCCGAAGCGGCAGGACTCTTGATCAGGTCGCCGCTGTTGACGACGACGCCGCTCGGCGTCGTGAAGGCGGCGGCGGGGAACGCCAGGGCCGCGCTCGTGCAGAGCGAGAGCAAGAGAAAAAGAAATCGTTTCATAGCGTGAATATGTGCGTTTTAAGATATTGGAGAAGAAAGCGCTATTCGAGATCGACGTCTCGACGCAGCGCTTCAAGTGCTTTGGCGGGTGCTCCTGAATTGAAGACGGCGCTGCCGGAGACGAGGCGATCGACGCCTGCCTCGGCGAGCTGGCGGGCGATGCCGACGGCCACGCCCCCGTCCACTTCGATCGGCAAGTCGGGAAATTTCGCGCGCAATGCCTTCGCTTTCTCAAGCGCGACGGATTGGAAAGGCTGGCCCATCCGACCTGGATGTACGCCCATGATCTGGACGACGTCGACGAGCGCGAGCGCTTCTTCGAGCGGCTCGAGCGGAGTGTCTGGATTGATGGAAAGGCCAACTTCCATGCCGTAGAGACGTGCCTGTTCAAGCGCTTCGATGACGTTCTCAAGCGCTTCAACGTGCAGCAGGACGCGCGAACAGCCGGACGCGGACCACGATTCGAGAGTCGAAAGAGGATCTTCAACCATGAGATGCGCCTCGAAAGCCACCGAAAGGCGCATGGCATCGATCCGACGTGGCTCGGCCCACGTGACGTTGTCCACGAACCGGCCGTCCATGACGTCGATCTGGACCGTGTCGCACAAGCCTGCGACCGATTCGATCTTACGGCGGAATTCCTTCTCGTCCTTGGCCAGGATGGCCGGGATGATTTCAACCACGGAGCTCATAGTCGGAAATTTTTCCGATACGGCGGACGTGGCGCTCGTCGCCGGAGAACGGCGTCGAGAGGAAGGCGTCAACGATCGGCGCGA
>CAYYII010000170.1:0-1895 GCA_964471445.1 uncultured Gammaproteobacteria bacterium | reverse complement strand
GAACGTGTTGACGGTCATACCCAACGAGAACCACGAAGCCTTCGCCAAGGCGCTCGGCGTCAAGAAGCGCGTACAAAGCCCGACGTTTATTTTGATGCAGGAATATCCGATCGCGCGACGCGGAACGATCAGGAAATTTTTGCACGTCGATGCATATCGCGGCGACGAGGCTCAATTCAAAGCGGTCGGCCTGCCCGAATATTTTGAAAAATCCGATACGGTCGTCCTGATCGAATGGGCCGATCGCATCCAGCGCCTCTTGCCCAAGAAGCGCATGATCACCGTGCATTTGACGCACAAGGGCGCCGACGAGCGCTCAATCGCCGTCATCGGTTGATCGTTTCCCGAGCGGGTGTTAGCGTAAAAGCAGGCCTTTCCATCACCCCAAGTCCGGAGTCGCGCCATGGGCAAGAAATTTCTGCGGATTCGCAATCGCGGGTCTTGCCCGCGGCACATGCTCGAATTGTTCGGCGCGACCAAGAAGCGAGAACGTGCGTTGGATCCCGGCATCATCGGGATCAACGGCAGCGGAACGAAATACGCAGCCGTCGCCGCCGGACGTCTCGGGATCGGTATCGGCATTACGTCGTCCGACGCCCAGGGGATCTATTTCGTGACCTACGACGAAGTCCCGGTCGTCGGAGACCAAGACCTGAAGCGCATCGTCATGCGTTATCATCAGTCCGTCGCGCTGCCGCTTCAAATGGTCAGTTTCGCCGGCCGCAATTGGGATTCTCCGATCGGCGCCGACAGTAAAAACACGTTCCGGATCCTGCGAGAATATTTGAGCAACGCTTGGGATGAAGATCCCATGACGCAGGTCGACATCGTCGAAACCTTGGAGTTGGCCCCGGACGGCTTTACAGTCGTCTACCTCTCGTGGCATACGGAGTTCGACGAAATGATCATGGAAGCGCCGGAACGCTGGTTCAAGCGCTTGAGCGGCCATCGGCCGCTCTACGCCATGCCGGGCGTCGGCGCGATCTACCCGATGTCGGACCCCGAGCTCACGCGCATGTTTTGCCAGGGTAACTTGGCGTACTGCGCGGAACGAGGTCGTTATCCTTCCGAATTCGATTGGAACGCGGACGAAAAAACCGACCTTTCAGAAGATAAGGAATTCCGCGACACGCTGAAGGCGCGCGGACGGCTGAACCGTCTGCTATGCGCGCTCGATGATATCGTCTTGATGAAGCGCCTGCTGCTTGCCGCCATCGGCAAGAGCACCAGCTTGGAGTGCCATATCTTCGGCGAGCACGGGCACCTCGGTGACAAACCTCCGGGCAACAAGGATCTCTGGGTGCAGTCCTGGCACTCTCTGTACGATGATGGGATTTTCCAGGCGGTTCTTTCAAACGGCGATCACGAGCACGATCAAACCGCCTCGTTCTCGTATCGCAAGAAGCCTTTGAAAGTGCCGTCCCACGTACGGACGTTTCTCCGCCTGTGCGGCGTTTCGGAATCAAAGGACTTCGTTCCGATGATCCGCAAAGAGCCGCAGTACGCGGAGATCATGGCACCGCCGCCAGAGGCGCAACAGCGCCTCGAGGAAGTGCTCCGTCATATCCGCGATGAGATTCCGGAAGCCAGGAACGTGAAGTTTCACTTCTTCGCTCCGCTGACGGAAGACGCACGGAGGCAGCATGCGCTTACGTACTTCGAAAACGGAAAACCGACCGGTCGCATCGGGATCCAGCTCTGTTTGGCCGGCTCCTACACCGATTTGGTCGTCTGCTGCCTGCACGAGCTGACGCATGTTATCACGGGGCAATTCAAGCATGAGCTCGCTTTTCTCGCGCATGCGGATGAGCAGCGCGCCCTCTTCTTCATGGCGAAGCGCGGCATTCCCCTCGAACCGCACGTGGACGTCGACAAGCAGCCTCTGCACCCGCGAC
>CAYYII010000169.1:1127-1957 GCA_964471445.1 uncultured Gammaproteobacteria bacterium | reverse complement strand
GCGTCCTTCATCGCCTTGGCGAGGCGGAACTTCACGACGGTCTTGGCCGGGATCTTGACCGGGGCGCCAGTGGCCGGGTTGCGGCCCATGCGTTCCTTGCGGTGCATCTTGACCAGCTTGCCGAAGCCCGCGAGCACGAATTCGCCATTTTTCTTGACTTCGGTCTCGGCCAGCTTGGCGAGGTTTTCCAGGTACATGCCGGCGTCCTTCTTGGACATGCCGCTCTTTTCGGCCATCGCGGCGACGACCTGGGACTTGCTCATCTTAGGCATACGATCTCTGTGTGGATAAGTCTTAATACGCTAGGCAGTATAGCAATTCTCCAGGCAAGAGCCAATGAATATCGGCTTTTTTGTCAATTCCCCCTCCCAGCCTCACATCAAGGGCTCGTCTTGCGTCCCCTGCTCGACGTTATCCTGGTCTTCGCCATGTTCTGAACGGTCTTCAGCGATGCCTTTTTCCATGTCCGCATCTTCCTTGAGATCGTCGATGTTCGGCGTGGCCGGCTTGCACCATTCATCGAAGCCGCCGAGCAGGAATTCCACGTTGGAATAGCCCTTGGCTTTCAATTGCTCGTACGTTTCCGGCGCGAAACCGCGCTCTTCGCCGATCACGATGACGTATTCGCCCTTGTCGGGTACGACGCCGTCGATGTTCGTCTCAAGCTCGCGCAGCGGCACGTGGACCGAGCCTTCGATGTGACCCGCCTCGTAATCCGCCTCGTCGCGCACATCGATCAAGACGTGCTTCTTCCCGTTTTCCTGGAACATCCTCAAATCCATGCAGCTGACCGCCGGCAATCCGTGTTGCGTTTCCATAGGCGTAAATGA
>CAYYII010000169.1:0-1117 GCA_964471445.1 uncultured Gammaproteobacteria bacterium | reverse complement strand
GCGGAAAGAATAGCAGCTTCCGCCCCAAACTCAAACCCCGGCCTGGCGGCCGGGGTTTTTTGTTCAATCCGTGTCTTCTTCCAACTCGTCTTCAATCTGTTTGCGGATTTTGGAGGCTTTCTTCTTGAGCTTATCGGCGACCTTCTGCACCCTGACTTCCGCCTTCTCTTTTCGCTTTTCGAGGTAGCCACCGAGCATCTTCATGCCGGCCGCGGCAATACCGAAGGAACCAAGCGATGTCTCTACCTTGTCTCGGACGGCGTGGATCGCCGCGTCGATGGCGGCAATCTTCTCGTGAATCTCGCGCATCACGTAGGACGCGTCACGAAGCATGCCGATGACGTAATAGAGCGCCCAGCACACGAAGATCGTGAACCAGAGGGCGCAGAACGCCAGCACCACGTACAAAATGTCTTTGGATGTTGCGAGTACCATATCCTCCGTTATGGTCTCAGTCTATCACCTTTCGAGACGCTCCGCGAGCGCTTGCTCCTTGGCAGTCAGTTCCGCGAGCGTATCTTCGTATTTGCCAAGGTCCTCGTCATCGACTCCCAAAAGCGGAGCGAGGGTGTCGATCGTTTCTTCGACCTCTTCGAGCCGGTCTCGCATCTCGTCATCGGACGGCTCTTGGGCCAGGCGCTCCTCGATCGCGGCCAGATGGGCCTTGAAACGGTCGGAAAGCTCTTTGACTTCTTCGTAGGAAGACATATCAGGAAAGTTTTTTGGAGAATTCGGCTTCTCGCATTTGCCAGTGCTCGATCGTCTGCGCGTACTGAATGAGTTCTTCCGGATCGACGCCCACGTTGTCGAAGTCGGCCAGGACCGGTTCGAGCGCTGCGACTCCGGCCTTCGCCTCGTCGGCGAGCGGCTGCCATTCTTCGGCCTCTTCCCCTTCTTGAAGCTTCTCTTCGAACGCAAGCGCATGCCCTCGGAGACGCTCCAGCGTTTCGCGGACCTCGTCGTGTTGGCGGTTGAGAAATTCAGTGCGGTTCATAAGAAGACGTTAGGAGCGGACTTCAGCGTCGAACTCTTTCTTCAGCATCGCGCGCAGGGATTCAAGCACCCGGTCGACTTCTTCGGCTTTGGTTCTGACCTCCATTTCCGCCTTGAGTCTGGC
>CAYYII010000168.1:0-1969 GCA_964471445.1 uncultured Gammaproteobacteria bacterium | reverse complement strand
CGATCCATCGGATAAAAACGCCCCATGATCGTGGCAATGCGCTCCCCCGGCCGCAGGCGCGCTTCAATTTCGCGCAGCTGTGTCGAAGCGGCGAAGCGCGGCCCGTCGCGGCCGTCGGTGAAGAGATGCAGCGCGACGTCACCGATCTTCTGCTGACGGCAGAGCTCCAAGAGGCCATAGAGATGATCCATTGACGCGTGGGCTGAGCTTCCGGAAGAGATAAGCCCCATGAGGTGCACGCGCGTCTTGTATTTTTTGACGTGCTTCAGAGCCTCGAGGAACGCGGTGTTCTTGAAGAAGACGCCGTCTTCGATAGCCTCGGTGATATAGACCGCGTCCTGCTTGACGATCCGGCCCGCGCCGAGATTCATGTGCCCGGCTTCCGAATTGCCCGGCTGATGCTTCGGAAGCCCGACGTGCTGGCCGTGCGCGAAAAGATCGGTATGCGGATAGGCCTTCCACAACTCCGAAAAATTGGGCATGCGCGCCATCAAGACGGCGTTGCCTTGCAAGCCTGCGGGCGCCGAGCCGAATCCGTCGCAGATCGCGAGGACGACCGGCCGAATTTTCTCTTTAGCCTCCGACTTCATCCTCAATTTCCATCAGACGGTTGTATTTCTCCAAACGCTCGCTACGCGAGAGCGAGCCGGTCTTGATGAACTCAGCGTTCACCGCGACCGCAAGATCAGCGATCGTCGTATCGGCGGTTTCGCCCGAACGGTGGGAGACGGCGACCTTGTAGCCGCTGCGCTGCGCGAGGCGGATCGCCTCGATCGTTTCCGAGAGCGTACCGATCTGGTTCACCTTGATCAGGATGGCGTTGCCCGCGCCGCGCTCGATGCCCAGCCGCAAGCGATCGACGTTCGTCACGAAGAGATCGTCCCCGACCAGCGCGATCTTCTTTCCGAGCGCCTCGGTCAGCTTCTTCCAGCCGTTCCAATCGTCCTCGGCCATGCCGTCTTCAATGGAAAGAAACGGCCATTTTTTGGCGTACGCTTGCCACATCTTGACCATGCCGTCGGCGTCGAGCGCGCGGCCGTCGGTCGCGAGGACGTACTTCATCTTTTTCGCATCGTAAAATTCCGATGCAGCCGGATCCATGCCGAAGGCGACATCCGGACCGAGCTTATAGCCGGCCTTGCGGACGGCCAGAGCAATCAGCTCGAAAGCCTGCATGTTCTTCTTGAGCTTGGGCGCGAAACCACCTTCGTCGCCGACGCCTGTCGAAAACTTCTTCGCTTTCAAGATCGACTTCAGCGCGTGAAAGATTTCGGCGCCGCAACGGACGCGCTCGCGGAATTTCTTCTGTTTCGGGATAACGATGCACTCCTGGAAATCGATGCTCCAATCGGCATGCGCGCCGCCATTCAAAACGTTCATCATCGGCAGCGGCAGCTTATACCCCTCCTCGCGCGGCAAATCGAAGATGTCGCGGAGATACCGATAGAGCGGGAGCTGAAGCGACGTCGCGCCGGCACGCGCGGCCGCGAGCGACACGCCGAGCACGGCGTTGGCGCCGAGCTTCGTCTTGTTCGGCGTGCCGTCCAAATCGCGCATACGCGCGTCGAGCTTGCGCTGCTCCTGGACTTCCATGCCGCGGAGCGCGTCGGCGATCGGTCCGTCGACATTCTTGACGGCTTTCAGCACGCCCAAGCCGCCATAGCGGCGCTTGTCGCCGTCGCGCATCTCGTGCGCCTCATGCACGCCCGTCGAAGCGCCGGACGGCACCGACGCCTTGGCGATCGTGCCGTCGGAGAGCGTCATCTTCACTTCGACCGTCGGATTGCCGCGAGAGTCGAGGATCTCGCGGCCTTTGATGTCACGGATGGTGGGCATAGCAGGTGAAGCCTTACGCAGTAAGCGCCGCGCCGCCAGGCGATCCTGACGACGCGTCCGCTTCCGGCTTAAGGAAGAATTTCGTACAGCACCGTCACGTCGACGACGACGTCTTGCGAACCGGATTGAATCG
>CAYYII010000167.1:0-1994 GCA_964471445.1 uncultured Gammaproteobacteria bacterium | reverse complement strand
AGGCAATCCAGGATGGCAAACAAGTTGCCATGCTGGTGCCAACCACGCTTTTGGAAGGGCGCTCAGGCGCGCCATTATCGACTGGCCGTCGACAAGGAAGCCTTAAAGGCATTCGTCGTGCGCATGCAGGCGATCATGGGAGCCGAAGCTTCGCTGGCGTATGAAAAATTCAACGATGACTTCGACCGTTTCTCTCGGCAGGTTGAAATTTCATCGCTCGAAATCTGGATCGGAAAAGCCGATGGTTTGCCGAAGCGACTCCTGTTGGACGCGACCGTGAAAGGAACCGAAGACCTGCCGGTCGACGGCACGGTCACATTCGACACGGTCTTCAAAAGCTTCAATCACCCGCTCGCGATTGAAGCACCGGCCGAGTCGAAAACCCTCGAGGACGTCATCGGCGCGTTGATGTCAGGCGCGGATCCGATGAAAGTGAGTACGGAGGACGACGGTTTGAGCGAGAGTCCTGACAAGCTTCCGGCGCCATGAGCTTGCCGAATCCCACGGAGAACCGTCCCTGGGGCGCGTTCCAAAACCTGTTCGAAAGCGCCGGATTTCTCGTGAAGCTGATCGAAGTCGCTCCCAGCCACCGGCTAAGCTTGCAACGGCACTTCAAGCGGGAAGAATTTTGGGTGGTGATCTCCGGAATCGGCATGTTCGAACTCGAAGGAAACGAACGAGCGATCTCCAAAGGCGATATGCTTCGCGTCGGCATCACGCAAACCCATCGGGTCTCGAACCGCGGAAGCGAGCCACTCCTGATTCTCGAATTGCAAAAAGGCGAATGCCGCGAAGACGATATCGAACGTCTCGCGGACGATTACAAAAGGGCCTAACGGCCCTTTTTGTTTTTCTCTCAAGATCCGGATGACCGCGATGAGAAAAAGTCTTCACAGCACGTGCATCATGGCGAGAAAGATACGCCACACGTGCCGCGCAACAAACGCACATGAAAACTTTTATCCACAGTTCGCGCGTTGACGCGACATGATGAAAGAAAATTATGGTATACTCTCAGCGTACGAGATCGCATTAAGCGATCGCACATTGTAAAGAGGAGGTGATTCGAATGGCAAAGAAAAAGAAAGCCGCGAAGAAGGGTGGTAAGAAGAAGGCTGCAAAAAAGAAGAAGATCTAAGATCTTCCTTTAAGAAAAACTTCCGCTCCATGCTTGCGGAAGTTTTCTTTTTCTACGTTTTCGATCGCAGCATGTCTTCCGCGAGCATGAGCTGCTCGAGCGTGTTGATGCCAAGCGCCGCTTCGGGACGGACCGAGACCGTTGCCACTTTTTCCTTTTCCTCGATCGCTTTCGAGAGAAGATCCGTCAGATAATACTCCCCTTGTGCGTTGCCGTTTGTCAGCGTTTCCAGCCCTTTCCACAGCCATTCCGCCTTAAAACAGAAGAAACTGGGGTTGATCTCGCGAATCAGCAGTTCATCGGGAGCGGCGTCTTTGATCTCGACGATGCGCAAGACTTCTCCTTGGGCATCTCTGACAATGCGTCCGAAATCGGCGAAGGGCTTACGCCAGGTTTCGAAGTCGGGCACGACGACGGTACCCAGGGTCAAGGTCGCGCCGGACGCGAGATGTGTGTCAGCCAAGGCGCGGATGGAAGCCGCATCCGTGAACGGTTGATCGCCGTAGAGAACCATGACGTCCGCGGCGGCGCTTTCAAGCAATGATCTCGCGCGGGCGACGGCATCGCCCGTGCCCTTGAGCTCCGTCTGCAAGGCGTACTCACAGCGGCCGGCACACACCTCTTTCACTTTTTCTGCCAGATAGCCGACAACCACGACCGGTTTCGCGTCGACGCCCGACGCAACCACGGCGTCGACGACATATCCGAGCATCGGCTTACCGAGCAAAGGATGCAACACTTTCGGAAGTTCGGATGGGCCCATGCGCTTGCCTTTTCCGGCTCCGAGGATCACGACGCGCATCATAAAAGATATTTAGGAATTTCCGGACTCTTGAAGATACTCCAACGCCACGGG
>CAYYII010000166.1:1015-2002 GCA_964471445.1 uncultured Gammaproteobacteria bacterium | reverse complement strand
GTCATCTGGGAGCGTTCCTGGCCGTCGAAGCCCGTGGCCACGACGGTAACTTTGACTTCATCCTTCATCGTTTCATCGATGACCGCACCGAAGATGACCTTGGCGCCCTCATCAGCCTTTTCAGTGATAACGGCGGCGGCGTCGGCGACTTCCTTCATACCCAGGCTCTGGCCGCCTGTGACGGTGAAGAGGATACCGCGGGCGCCATCGATCGAAACTTCAAGAAGCGGGCTGGCGATCGCCTGTTTGGCGGCTTCGACCGCGCGGCCTTCGCCGGAGCCGCGACCGATGCCCATAAGTGCTGACCCTTGTCCGAGCATGATCGCCCGCACGTCCGCAAAGTCGACGTTGATCAAGCCTGGCACGGTGATGAGCTCGCTGATGCCTTGCACACCTTGCCGCAAGACATCGTCAACGATCTTGAACGCATCAAGAAGAGAGGTTGTCTTATCGATCATGCCGAGGACGCGATCGTTCGGGATCGTGATGATCGTGTCGATGCGCTCTTTCAGTTCTTTGTATCCGGCTTCGGCGACTTCGCGGCGCTTGGCGCCTTCGAAGGCGAAGGGGCGCGTGACGACAGCGACGGTGAGCGCGCCGAGGTCGCGGGCGATTTCCGCCACGATCGGCGCGGCGCCGGTGCCGGTGCCACCACCCATGCCGCAGGTCACGAACACCATGTCGGCGTCCTTGAGCGCTTCGCGGATTTCGTTCGCGCTTTCTTCAGCCGCGCGCTTGCCCATCTCAGGATCCATGCCAGCTCCGAGGCCGCGTGTGACGGTTTTGCCAATGTGCAGCTTCACGGGCGCATGCGAGTGATGCAGCGCCTGGACATCCGTGTTGACGGCGATGAATTCGACGCCGCGGATTTTCGACAGGATCATGCGATTGACGGCGGAATTGCCGGAACCGCCGACGCCGACGACTTTGATCTTCGCGAATGTTTCGACCGCGGGTTTGACTTCGCCCATACGTGGCGCTGCGCGC
>CAYYII010000166.1:0-1005 GCA_964471445.1 uncultured Gammaproteobacteria bacterium | reverse complement strand
TTATAAATCTTCTTCCTCATCGTACATAAAAAAAAGCCTTTTTTCAAGGTTGTTTGAACAAGGATGCTGTTCGGTTTATGCCCATCTCACGGCAGGAGCGAACGCAAGAGCTTTTTGAAGCGGCTGCCGACTTGAAGATTGCCGAATTTGCCCGCTAAACCGTTCTGCCCGCGAGCGTTTTCGGAAAGATGATGGCCCCACAGCACGAGACCGACGGCCGTCGAAAAGGCGATATCATTGGTGCGATCCGTGATGCTGGAAACGTTGACCGGATAGCCAAGGGCGGCCGGGAGGCGCAGTTCTGTCTTAGCCATGTCGACCAGGCCGTTCAGTTTCGCTCCCCCGCCGGTCAGGATGATGCCGGCCGGGAGGCGGCCGCTGCGGTCGATCTTCTTCAATTCCTTGTCGATCTTGGAAAAAATCTCCTCGACGCGTGCCTCGATGATTTCGGCCACGAATTTCTTGCTGACGACCTCGTCTTCTTCCGCGCCCACGTCCGCGAGGCGGATGTCTTCGCGCTTGGCTTCGCGTGACGAAGCGAGGCCATGCTCGACCTTCACACGTTCGGCGACTTCGATCGAGGTGCGCAAGCCGATCGCGACGTCGGAGGTGATGTGATCGCTGCCGATCGGCAAGACGACCGTCCGCAAGACGTCGCCGTCTTCATAGACCGCGAGCGACGTGGTCGAGCTGCCGATCGAGGCGACCACGACGCCGAGCTCTTTTTGGCGCGGACTGGCGACTGCTTCGGAGGCGGCCAAAATCCCGAGCACGACGTCGTCAATCTCGATGCCCGTGCGGTACACGCACTTCGAAAGGTTCTTGAGCTGCGAGGAAAGGCTCTGAATGATTTGCGCGTCGACTTCCAAACGGATGCCGGTCATGCCGACCGGATCCTTAATACCGGACTGGCCGTCGACGATAAAACTTTTCGGCAAGACGTGAAGGATTTCGTAGTTCAAAGGCGTGGCAACGGTCCGGGCGGCTTCGAGCGCCCGTTCGACG
>CAYYII010000165.1:0-2027 GCA_964471445.1 uncultured Gammaproteobacteria bacterium | reverse complement strand
CGCCATAGGTAGCGCCAGTGTACTCTGGCGGTTTCGTCTTGACAAATAAGCTTAAATATGGTAGCTTGATACGTCCGCGCTCTTGCGGAATCAACAGCGGAGGATCAGTGATCGCAACGTTCTTTCAAGCCATTTTCGTCATGATCTTTGCGGCGATCATCGGCGGCCTCCTGTCGCTCATGATCGTCCTTCCCATCAGCTACCTCGTCAAGCGTTACACTCGCGTGCCGAAGGATAGGCGGCAGGGAGCAGCCGTGCTGGCATCGCTGATCATCGTGGCGGTGTTCATCCTCCTGCAGCTCGTCATGCACTTCCGCATGAGAAGCGAGCTGGAGTCGCTCGCCAGGGAATTCGCGATGGACGCGCACATGGAGAGCGGTGATGTCTGCGTTTCGGACGAGATCGTGGCCGAACGCAACCGCCAGCTCGGCAAGCGCGGCTACATCCACATCGGGCGTTGGTGGGCGGCTTACGGGCGCGACCAGCCCGACGTCACCACGGACACGATCATCTTCTACATCCCCTTTCTCTAGCTTGAGACCCCCGACACGCCGTGTCGAGGGCCTCTTTTCTTTTTCATGAGTTCAGGATATGGCCCGTGATGGTGAAGAGCACGGCGATCGCCAAAAGAATGATCAATCCGAGAGCGATCCAGAATGCGGCCCTCTTGCGTCCGACGCGCGCACGCGCAAACGTTTCAAGCTTGGATTGGATTTCACGAGCGACATCGGCGACGCCGCCGCGCGCGTCGATCAACACGAGTTTTTTCTGCGCGGCAAACCAGCCTTTCAGAGGTTCCGTGACTTGATGATAGTGCTTGAGGCGCTCTTCGACGAGCTCCGGCGTGTCGTCGGCGCGGCGGATGAGTTCGCCCCCACATGCGTCGCAAACGCCTTGCGGGTTCTGCGGCGGCTGGGTGATCACGTTGTAGTTCGTCTTGCACTTCGCGCAGATGCGCCGGTACGAAATGCGCTTTTTTGATTCTTCATCCGGCACTTCGAGATACAGGATAGCGTCGGGCCGGAAAAAACCGGTGCATTTCTTGGCTTGCTCGAGCGAGCGTGGGAAGCCGTCGAGGATCCAGCCTTCCTCGTGCTTTTCGACCCATTCTTTCACGAGCGGCATGATGATCTCGTCCGGCACGAAAGAGCCCTTCGACATCTCCAGCTTCGCCGAACGTCCGCGATCGGAGTCTTCGACCTGCAAATCACGCAACAGATCGCCGACGGACACCGGGGGCACGCCCATCAAGGCGGACAGGATATGCGACTGCGTTCCTTTACCCGATGCCTGCGTGCCGAGCACGGCGATCTTCATTTTTTTCATGAAGAAGAGAGAAAGAGGAATGAAACGAGATACGCGAGGACCGCGCCGAGCGCGATCGGGGGCAGTGCGGGGATCGGCGCGCGCTTCGGTTGGGCGATGAACAGCATGAACATCAGAGCGAAGCCGGCGGCGGCGCCAGCGAGCGTCGCAACCGCCTGGACCGGCCCGACACGCAACGCGGAGACGGCGAGCATAATGGGCAAGGCGACGTCGCCCGTGCCGAGCAGCATGCCGCGGTTTTCAAATGCCGACGGAGCAAGGAGCGCACGAGGTGTGAGCGGGGCGAGCGCAAAGGCGAACAGGACGCCGCGCGACGTGAGGTCGCGGAACATTTTTACCATGTGCTTCGTACGGTACACGGCTACGATATCGTAGAAGGAAAGCAGGGTCAAAAGGATCACGACGGAGGTCGGAGAAAGGTGCAGGGCGAGACTGGCGGCGATGCCCGCGACGCCGATCGCCAGGCAGATATTCGCCGAAAGGATCGATTTCCAAACGAAGCGCAGAAGAATCGCAGCTGATCCGAGAATCAGCGCGAGTCCCGGCGAGAAGAAAATGTCCGCCAGGAACCATGCTCCGGCGAGCATCGAAAGAGCGAAGAGCGCTTCAAAGACGATCGGATTTTTGAAAGCCCGCAAGGCGAAAATCAAAAGCGCGGTCGCGAAAAGGATGAGCGCCAAGACGTACGGCACGGAAACGGC
>CAYYII010000164.1:0-2063 GCA_964471445.1 uncultured Gammaproteobacteria bacterium | reverse complement strand
GCGATGAAGACGCGCTGGCGCTGCCCGCCGGACAGGGCGCCGATCGGGCGCGAAGCCAGGTCATCGACCGCAAGGACGCGCATCGCGTCCGCGACGGCGCTCCCGTCCTCTTTCGTCCAGCGCTGAAACAAGCCGCGATGCGGCGTCCGGCCGCTCTCGACGATCTCGCGAACCGTCGCTGGAAATTCCGCGGCGCCGCCCGAGACGCGCTGTGGGACGTACCCGATGTCGGCGCGTGCCTTCGGATCGGACGAAGGGCGTCCGAAGATGCGGATCTCGCCGGAGGTCGGCCGGAGGAGGCCGAGCAACAATTTCACGAGTGTGGTCTTGCCGCCGCCGTTCGGGCCGATCACCGCCAGGTATTCGCCGCGCTTCAGCGCGAAATCAACGTCCTTCAACACAAGGTTCGATCCGTACTCGAACGAAAGGCCGTGCGCTTCGATGGCGATGTCGTTCATTGACATAGCAAGGCATTCTTAAGCGACTGCAGGTTCCGACGCATCAGCGCCATGTAGTCCTTGTCGGCCGCTTGGTCTTCCGGAGTCAGCCCTTCGATCGGATTGAAGACGTCGGTCTTGGCGCCGATCTCGCGCGCGATTGTTTCGGCGAGCTTGGGGCTTACGAGTTCTTCGAAGAAGATTACGCGCGCATTCGCCGCTTTTGCTTGATCGGCGATCTCCGCCATGCGCTTCGGCGAAGGCTCCTCATCAGGCGAGAGCCCCGCGATCGGAAGGATGTTGAGATCGTAGCGTTTCGCCAGATAACCGAAAGCGTCGTGCGACGCGACGACAGTGCGCGACTCGCATGTCTTCAAGCCCGTTTCGTATTCCTGGTCGATGGCCGCCAGATCCGCCTGTAAAGCGGCAGTATTCGCGCGATAGTCATCCGCGTGCGCAGGATCAGCCGCGACAAACGCATCGCTGATCAAGCCGACGATGCGCGAAGCCAGCATGGGATCCAGCCAGACGTGCGGATCATGCTCGATCGACGGGATCGCGTCCGCGACGCGGACCACGCGAACGCCGGATGATCGGAGGTCGGGCACGACGCGATCCAGCCAAGCATCGACGCCGCCGTTCATGAGCACGACCTGTGACTCGCGGGTCGCCACGAGATCCTGAGGGGTCGGTTCGTATTCATGCGGTTCGGCTCCGGGCGGAGTCAGCGTTTTAACTTGGACGTGCGCGCGTCCGACGCGCTCCGCAAAATACGCGAGCGGGTAGAACGTCGCAGTAACGCGCAAAGAAGCGTCGGTACGGGAAGGGGCTGGCAGCGTCAGCAGACGCCAGGCGCCCAAGCCGAGCACGACGGCCAGCACTACGAGGAAAAGGCTCGCGCGTTTCATATCTACGATCCAGTATTTGGGAGAATCTGTCATCGGTCAATCCCGCCCCGCAAGGGAACGCCGCATCGGCAGATCCGCGGCGATCCAAGAAGGCTTTTCGCTCTTTGAGAAATCAATCTGATCCGTTTCTGTTTTTTCGTAGCCGGGCTTCAGAACGACAAGCTCGTACATCCCGGCACCGACATTGAACGCATAACGCCCTTGCGCGTCGGTCAAACGGGTTTCAAGCACTTTATGATACGGCAACGAGAGCACCCGCACCACCGCTCCGGCGATCGGCTTGCGAGTGTCGAGATCGTGCACGACGCCATACGATCTGGGTTTCGGCGGTTCGGCCACGCGCTTGAACAGCTGATACAGGAAGATCTGGACGAGGAAGAGGAGGAGCATTCCGATCGACGGTGTGACGATCAGTGCGAGCGCGCTCAGAGCCGGTCCTGCCAGGGCTGCGGCCTTACGAAGCGATTTTTTATTCTGTACAGACAACAGCTCGCGCGCATCCGAGGAGGGTTCTTCGCGAGGATCGAGCGGTACGTTGACTGTCAGGACCTGCCCGTCACCTTCACTCCGCAACAAGGTGCCGCGATAGATATCCGTGAACGCGCTGTCTTCGGACGCGTCCAGGAGCGACGCGGCCGGAAAAACGAAACCGGGCTTCACGACCTCTAATCGGTAGTCTCCCGCGCTCGGAGCGAAAGCGAAACGCCCGTCTTTGTCG
>CAYYII010000163.1:0-2107 GCA_964471445.1 uncultured Gammaproteobacteria bacterium | reverse complement strand
AAAAGGACTCCCGCGAGGGAGTCTTTCGTTTTCAGAGCCGTGTGACGAAGATGCGCACGGCGCCCCACCTGAGACTGCGAAGATAGAGCTTGAGCGGCGGCCTGACGTGCAATCCGTCGAAACCGGCGACCGAGACATGCTTGGAAAGTAACTCGAAACGCGTTCCGAAGATGATGTGCGCAGGACTTTCTTCCGTGCCCGTGAACATCTCGTCTCGCCTGAGAAGGGTGTAGCTAAGCGCTTCCCAGAAATCAGCGAAGCGCCACCCGTCGTCGAAGAGGAACTGCCGCTCGAATCCTTCCGGAGTCAGACCCGCCAAATCAGAGGGATATTCGACCAAGGCCATCTCGACCGATCTCGGACGCCCCTGCACCTCCTTCAGGCCATCGAGCCACCGGAGATCGGGACTCCTGCCGTTGAACATGGCGAGTACCTCGTGACCAGCTGCCTCAAGCCGCCGACACAGCTCGTGCCGCGTTGCGGACCGCTCCACGTCCAAACGCAGGATATTGGTATAGTGCACGGTTGCCTCCGACCCGAAGCTAGCAAGAAAACGCTTGTCCGTCAAGATAGGAAAATGGTAGCGTGAGAACATATGAAGAACACCATCCGCCAGATTTATTTCTACGCCGCAACCTTGATCTTCCTGATCATGAGCGTCATTTCGCTGATTTCGCTCCTGAATCTCGGCCTGAAGACCTACGTCTTCCCGAAAGCTGACATGGCCTACGCCCCGTCATGTGACGATATCGGTCGGCCAGTGTATGCGCCAAGCGAAAACTTGGGTCAAGCTGTCGACCTCCTGACGCCTGAAGAAAAGGACGCCAGCCAAGCGGCGTGCGAGAAAAATGCGGCCGATCAGCGTTCGGCCCAGCGCCAGAATCAACTCGTCCAATATCTCTCGATGCTGATCGTCTCCGCCCCCCTCTTCGCCCTCCACTTCAAGTGGGTGCAGAAAGAACGCGAGACGGAACTCAAGATGAACGCCTAAAAGATTGACACGAATGCCCGCTTCCGCTAGGATGCGGGCATTAAGTCTTTAAGGCATGTGGGACCCCGCGCAGGCGGGGGCCTGACCACACTTTATATGGGCAAGAAGTACAAAGCCGCGTCCGCGCTGATCGATCCGAAGAAAACCTACTCCGCGCTCGAAGCGATGGAGCTGGCCAAGCAGACCTCGACGACGAAGTTCGACGGCACGGTGGAAGTCCACCTGCGCCTGGGCATCGATCCGAAGAAGTCCGATCAGCAGGTCCGCGGCACTGTTTCCCTCCCGCACGGCAGCGGCAAGACCAAGAAGATCATCGCCTTCGTCTCCGCCGACAAGGAGAAAGAAGCGAAGGAGGCCGGAGCCGACGCGATCGGCACGGAAGAGACGCTCGCCGAGATCATCAAGACCGGCAAATTCGAATGGGACCTCGCGGTCGCCACGCCGGACATGATGCCGAAGATGGCCAAGGTCGCGAAGATCCTCGGCCCGAAAGGCCTGATGCCGAACCCGAAGTCCGAAACCGTCGGCAGCAACGTCACCAAGATGGTCTCGGAACTCAAGAAGGGCAAAGTCGCCTTCAAGAGCGACGACTACGGCATCGTCCATACGATCATCGGCAAGGTTTCCTTCGACGCCAAAGCGCTCGCCGAAAACTACGAGACGTTGCTCGAAACGATGCGCAAGATCAAGCCGTCCTCTTCGAAGGGCGTCTACCTGAAGAACGTGACGGTCGCGACCACCATGGGTCCGGCCATCCGCACGATCTAAAAAGATCCCCCGATGTCACGTCGGGGGATTTTGGTTCTGCGGAGCAGCGTCCATGATCGCGCTCGGCACGGGAACGGTCGTCTGTTCCTCGGCCCGCAAGCGCTTCTCCTCATCGATCTCGCTCTTGATGACCAGCAACTTGCCTATGAGGGAATCCCGCTGGCACAAAACGGCTTCGATCAGCCTCTCCGTCATCGCGACCCAGGCGCGCATGACAGCCAGTGCTTCGTCCGAAAAGCGGTTTTTCATGATCCGTTTTTTCCTCCACACCAAATTCCAACATACTTGCTGGCCTCGGGTCAACGCGGTAAGGTTTGGACGATATGCACACCCCTCAACGACCTTCTT
>CAYYII010000162.1:0-2145 GCA_964471445.1 uncultured Gammaproteobacteria bacterium | reverse complement strand
TCTTTTGCTTCGTCGAGGCGCGCATCTTTGATGACCTGTCCGTATTCGGTATCTTGGACACCTTTTTGATCTTCGTACGCGTAAAAATCCCTCAACAGGTTTTCAACCGGACGTCCTTTGAGACGGCCCTGCTGCGCTTTGCGTTGGACGAGAATTTCGCTGCGCTGTAAGGCGGGATTTGCTTCTTCGGTCCGCGTGATCGGCTGCTGCCTGCCTTTCGTTGCCGCTTCGGCCTGCTGCTGATACTCCGCTTTTATTTGCGTCAAATGCGCGTCGAGCTTCTTAATTTCAGCTTCGTTTGTGATCCAGCCCTTCGCCTTGCTGAAGGCGGCCTTGGTCTTCTGCCACCATGAGCGATTGGCCTGCTGAAACGCAACTGCAGCCTCTTCGACTTTGGCGTCCGTCTCCTCTTTTTTCATCCCGAACGCTTCCCGCCCCTTCTCAGCCAACCTCGCTTCGCTTTCCGCGAGCGACAAACCTTCGGCGTCCCACGTTCCGAGGGTGTTCTTCGACGACTTTTCCGGAGACGAGGACGCGAGAGGTCGTTCTTCTTGACGGGCGGGTTCCGCAGCCATAACTATTCTTTCATTTCTTGAAGCAGCCGCTCGATCTCTTCGCGTTCGAGTTCGCCAATGACCCGTTTCATGACTTCCAGGCGCTCGGATTCAAGTCCTCGCAACTGGGACATGAACGCGTCGTAAGCTTTCTGGAGCCTTTCGGCTTTTTCGTCTGTGGACAACGGAATTTCAGCCATATGCTCTAAGTATACAACAAAACCGGCGCCGGTTAGGGCGCCAGTCTGGGGAAAAGAATCTCGCCTTTTTTGACGGGGGCGCCGGGCTGCAGTCCGCCCCAAGCTTGGGCGGTCGGAAATTGGATTCCGGCGGGCTCGATCGAGAACTGAGCAAGCACCTTCTCCGCGCCTGTCGGGATGATGGGCAGGAGAGCCGCGCCGATCTGCCGAAGGGCTTCGGCGATTTGGTACATGAAAGGAGAGACGTCGACGCCTTCTTTGGCTTTTTTGAAGGGCGCTTCAATATCGATGGCTTGGTTGACCGAGGTGACGTAGTGCTCGAGCACCCGCATGGCTTCGTCGAAACGATAGTCGTCCAACGCGGCTTCGTAGGCTTTCCAGAAGGTCGGCGTCTCGAAGCGGTCTTCGGTGACGGCCGGAACTTTGCCGGCGCAATATTTTTCGACCATCGTGGCCGTCCGAGCGGCCAGGTTGCCGATGCCGTTCACGAGCTTCGAGGTGTAGATCTCTTCAAAATGTTTTTTGGTGTAGTCCCCGGCCTCATAGGAAGGCAGGCCGCCCAGGAGGAAATACCGGAGCGGGTCCGTGCCGTACTGCGCGACGAGATCATAAGGATTGACGACGTTGCCGAGGGATTTGGACATCTTCTGGCCGTCGGCCGTAATGAAGCCGTGGATGAAAATCTGCTTCGACAGCGGAATGCCGGCCGAAAGCAGCATCCCTTGCCACATGGCGGACTGCTGACGGAGATTATCCTTGCCCGCGACCTGCACGTTCGGCCAAGACAGCGCGTATTTTTCGTCAGGCCAGCCAAGCGTCGAAAGATAATTCACGAGCGCGTCGAACCAGACATACATGACGTGCGCTTCGTCGCCTGGTACTGGAATGCCCCATGGCATCTTTTCCTTGAGGCGGGAGATGCTGAAGTCCTGGAGGCCGCTTTCGACGAACTTCGAGATCTCATGCAGGCGGCTCTCTGGCATCACGAACTGCGGGTGCGCCTTATAGTGCGCGAGCAGCGCTTCTTGGTATTTCGACCAGCGGAAGAAGTAGTTTTCCTCGTCGCGCTCTTCGATTTCCAATTTCGGATGGATCGGGCAGCGATCGTCGACCAATTCGGAATCGGTTTTTTCGAGCTCGCAGCCGACGCAGTACTTCACCTGATACTGTTTCTTATAAATGTCGCCCGCCGCGTCGCAGCGCTTCCAGAATTCCTGCGCGGCGCTGACGTGATGCGCGTCCGTCGTTCGGATGAAATGCGTGTACGTCAAATTGAGAGCTTCTTTCAAGCCATGGAACTTGGCGGCATAAACGTCGCAGTACGCTTTCGGATCCATGCCGGCTTCCTGGGCGTTCTTGAGCAAGTTGATCAAGGCCTGAGCCAGCTGGCC
>CAYYII010000161.1:0-2147 GCA_964471445.1 uncultured Gammaproteobacteria bacterium | reverse complement strand
CGTTGCTCGGAGACTTCCGTTCGACGTACGGCTTCGTTCCTTCCGGATTCTGATCACGCCCGCATCAACTGATGCGGGTTTTTCTTTTCTTCTTTATCTTGTAGGGTGACGGTGAAACTATGATCGGCCTCTTCGATTCCGGCATTGGCGGATTGACGGTCGTCCGCGCGCTTCGCGCTGCGCGTCCGGAGTTGTCGTACGTCTATTTGGGTGACACGGCCCGCGCGCCGTACGGGCCGAAGAGTCCAGAAACGATCCGCCGGTACTCGGAAGAAGCCGTCGAGTTCTTGAAAGCGAAAGGCGCGAAGGCGATCGTCATCGCCTGCAACACCGCTTCCTCGCTTGCTGCAGAGCATCTGCGCGCCGCCTATCCGGAGCTGCCGATCTTCGAAGTCGTCAATCCGGCCGTCCGCATGGCCGCGCGCGTGTCCGTAAAGAAAAGAATCGGCTTGATCGGCACGCGCGCGACGGTCGGCAGCGGCGTCTACGAACAGCGCCTCAAGGAATCGGATCCCGCGATCGAGGTCGTGGCGCGCCAGGCGTCTCTCCTTGTCTCGCTCGTGGAAGAAGGCTGGATCGATCAGCCGGAAACGGTGACGATCGTCGGAAAATATCTCGCCCCGATCCGCGAGGCCGACGTCGACGCCCTTATTCTTGGCTGCACGCATTATCCGATTCTCAAAGATCTGATTGCCAAGACGATGGGGGAGGGCGTAAAGCTCGTCGATTCCGCCGAAGCCGTCGTGGCAGAATTTTGTGCTACACTTCAATACGATGCGGCTTTCGCCGCCTCCCTTGCGTTGGACGGCCGTGCCTCCTATTTCGTGACCGATCCGACGCCCGCGTTTTCCGCGCTCGGCTCCCGCTGGCTCGGCACGGAGATTGTCGTTTCTCAAGCTCATCTTTCCGCATAACCATGGACTCTTTGCTCGCGCACGGCTCGACCGTGCTGCTCTTCATCGTCGTACTCGCAGTGCTCGTCCTCGTGCATGAGCTCGGCCACTTTTTGACCGCGCGCTGGTTCGGCATCGACGTCGAGGAATTTGGCTTCGGTTTCCCGCCCCGCATCTTCGGCGTGAAGAAAGGAAAGACACTGTATTCCCTGAACTGGATTCCGCTCGGCGGCTTCGTGAAGATCAAGGGCGAAGACGATCCGAATGCAACCGGCCCCGGCACGTTCTCGCACAAGCCCGCTTGGGTCCGTGCGATCGTGATCGGTGCCGGCGTGTTCATGAACTTGGTCCTCGCATCACTGCTTTTCGCGATCGGCCTCACGATCGGCATGCCGCAGGCCGCCGACAGCTTGCCGGCCAACGCGCGCGTTCGCGATCGGCAAGTCCAGATCGTCGAAGTCTTAAAAGATACCCCTGCCGCCCAAGCCGGATTCCAAGTCGGCGATACAATCGTCTCGATCAACGGCCAAGCTTTCGCTGATATCGAAATCGTTCAAAAAATGTTGAACATCGCCGAATCCTCCGTCGTCGTCGAGATTCGTCGCGGCAAGAAAACGTTTACGCAAGAATTGGAACCGACGCTTGATCCGACCCTCGGCAAGCGCGTCATGGGCGTCGCTTTGGTCGAAGCTGCAACGGTTTCGTATCCGTGGTACATCGCGATCGTAAAAGGCGTGCAAGCCACCGGCTTCTACCTGAAAGAAATCCTCCTGTCTTTCTGGGACCTGATCAAAGGCCTCTTCGTCGGCCAAAAATCCGCCGTGGAATTCTCGGGCCCCGTTGGCATCGCCGTCCTGACCGGCCGCGCCGCGCGCCTCGGCTTTACCTACCTTCTCCAATTCGCCGCGCTGCTTTCGATCAATCTCGCCGTCATCAATGTCCTGCCGATCCCGGCGCTCGACGGCGGGCGTCTCCTCTTCATCATCATCGAAAAAATCCGCGGCCGCTCCGTGCGCCCGGTTGTCGAAGCCGTCATCCACCGCGTCGCGTTCTTCTTGCTCCTCGCGCTCATCGTGATCGTGACGGCACACGATCTGGGAAAGTACGGAGGACAGATCCTGAAAGCGCTGGGAAGCCTGGTCGGAATCTCCTGAACGAAAAATCCGCCTTGATGAAGGCGGATTTTTCGTTCTAACGTCCGATCAATCCCGCGAGATGCAGCAGGTAGATGAACCCGCCGATCGAGAGGAGAAA
>CAYYII010000160.1:0-2195 GCA_964471445.1 uncultured Gammaproteobacteria bacterium | reverse complement strand
AACGTCGGGGCGCTTTCGATCGCCATCTCGCTCCAGCACGGCACGTATCAGCGTTTCAAATTGTTTCTTGAAACGCTCCAGGACAATCTCCGCCTTTTCGACGTCCGGAGCGCCAATCTCAACCCGGTCGGTGCGAGCTACAGCCTGACGCTGCGCGCCTACGTGTGGAAGAAATCTTCCTGATATGCCGTCCTTCACCCGCAATCAGAAACAGCTCCTCGTGCTCGGTCTCCTGCTGATCGCGATTCTTGTTGTGCTGGCTTTCTATGTGATCAGGCTGCCGGTCGCGAGGCGCGATGCGCCCTACGCCGCTCCGACGATCGAGGCCAAGATCCCGGATGACTTGGTCCGACGCCCGGAATATCGCAGGTTGGAGCTCCGTGTCGATCTGCCGGTCGTTCCCGGCCGCATGGGGCGCGACAATCCTTTCGAACCGTATTGATTTCGCATGGCTGGCTATATGAATGCGGCGGGCCTCCTGGAACGGCTGGCGGGCCAAGGCAAAATTTCCAAAGACGTATTGGCGGCGTTGTCCGCCGAATTTGCGCGTCAAGACATCGAGGTCTTGGAACGCGCCTTGCTTGATCGCGCTTTGGCGACGGAAGAAGATCTCGCGCGCGCCAAAGCGGAAGCGCTCGGCATGGCGTATGTCGATCTTCTTGGCATGAAGATCGATCCAGAGACGCTGAGCGTCATTCCGAAGGCCGCGGCCGAAACCTATCAAGCCGTGGCCTACGAGCTTTCCGGCACGACATTAAAAATCGCCTACGTCGACCCTTTGAACGCGGGCGCGGTCGAGGCGATCGGCTTCTTGATGGCGGAGCGCAATTTGCAAGCCGCGCCGGCCGTCACGACTTCGAGTTCGTTCCAGCTGGCCCTCAAGCAATACGGCACCTTGAAAAAAGAAGTGGCGACGGCGCTTGAATCCGCCCGGGAAAATAGGCTTCCGGAAGAAGAACTTCGGAAAGGGGAAGACGCGCGTATCGACGAAGTCATCAAGGGTGCGCCGGTTTCGCGGATCGTTTCGGTCATCATGCGCTACGCGGTCGAGTCGAAAGCCTCCGACATTCACATCGAGCCGAAAGGCAAGGAGACGCGCGTGCGCTATCGCGTCGACGGCGTCTTGCGGACCCTTCTAACCTTGCCGAGCTACCTGCACGCGTCCGTCATTTCGCGCGTGAAAGTCCTCGCGAACCTGAAGCTCGACGAGACGCGCACCCCGCAAGACGGGCGCATCACCCAAGTCATCAACGGCAAAGCGATCGATTTTCGCGTCTCGACCCTTCCTGTGGTCGATAACGAAAAGGTCGTGATGCGCGTCCTCGACACGTCGACCGGCGTGCCGTCGCTCGAACAGCTCGGCTTCCGCGAAAAATATCGCGAGGTCTTGGCGCAAGAAGTCAAGAAGCCGCACGGCATGATCCTCATCACCGGCCCGACCGGCTCCGGCAAGTCGAGCACGCTCTTGACCATGCTCAGCATGATCAACGACGAGGGCGTCAACATCTCGACGCTCGAGGATCCCGTCGAATATTTCCTGCCGGGCGTGAACCAGTCGCAAATCCGTCCCGAGATCAATTTCAGCTTCGCGAACGGCCTTCGCGCGCTTTTGCGCCAGGACCCGAACGTCATCATGGTCGGCGAAATCCGCGACCAGGAAACGGGCGAGCTGGCGGTACACGCGGCCCTGACCGGCCACCTGATCCTTTCGACGATCCATACCAACGACGCGATCGGCGTCGTGCCGCGACTCATCGATCTCGGCGTCGAACCCTTCCTTTTGTCGGCGACCCTGAACCTGCTCATCTCCCAGCGCCTGGCGCGCAAGATCTGCGAGCATTGCAAGACGGTCGCCGAAGTCCCGGAGCCCTTGCAGCAGATGATGCGGGACAGCTTGAGAGTCATCCCGCCGTCCTATTATCCTCCCGGCGTCACGATCGACGGACCGCTTCCGTTTTTCAAGGGTGCTGGCTGTCCGCGCTGCAGCGATACCGGCTACTCCGGCCGGACGGTCATTGCCGAATTGATCGGCGTGACGCCGGAAATCCAGCGCCTGATGAACGGGGGATACCCGATCGAACAGGTCAAGGAAGAGGTGAAGCGCCAAGGCTGGATCACGATGCGGCAGGATGCCGTCTTAAAGGTCCTCGAGGGTACGACGACGGTCGACGAGGTGCTGCGTCTCGCTCGGGAAT
>CAYYII010000159.1:0-2202 GCA_964471445.1 uncultured Gammaproteobacteria bacterium | reverse complement strand
CGTATGATGAGCTCCTCCAAGCCGTGCACTGATCTATGCCGCATCTCGCCGTCCTTGATCCCAGCCAGAATCCCCTGTCGGCGCGCGAAGCGCCGACCTTCGAAATTCCGATTCCCGGCGTCACCCTGACGTCGGTCACCAACCCGAACGACTATTCGATCCCTTGGGTCGGCCAATACATCAACGGCGTCTATACCTTCATGCTCGGGATCGTCGGGCTGCTCGCAGCCATCATGATGATCATCGGCGGCTTCCAGTATCTGACGTCGGCCGGGGATTCGGGAAAAATCGGCGCGGCCAAGAAACGCATCACTGACGCCTTGATCGGGCTCGCGCTCGCTTTGGGATCGTACGCTCTCCTCTATACGATTAACCCAGACCTGGTGAGCTTTAAGTCCCTCGACCTTTTTAACGTGCAGTCCGAGTCGATCGACGAGGTTCTGGTCACGACCGACGTCGATACAGATGCCGAAACGAGAGCCGAAGAAGCCAGTATTCCGCAAACCGCGCCCGGCTCTCATACATCAAGCTTCCCGAACTGCCCGTTCACGCTTCCTGGAACTTCCGACGTGGCGCAAAACAAGGAAGCCTTCTATCAACAGATCCAGACGAGTGGGAAGATCACCGCGACCCTGCCGGGAGAACGCGTCGTCCAGATCGCCGATCTCGCCGTCGCTTGCGGTATGCGGTTCGGCAATTGCGGACGGACCGCCGGACTGATCTCCGCTCTTGCAACCGATAACAGCTGTTTGGAAAACGACATCCAAAAAGGCTGCAACGATTTTCACGGGACGCAGGTCCATGGCATCTCCGCCGAACAGCGGAGGTATTTGTGGGGCTGGCGCTGTTTTGAGGATCCCAAAGGCACCTATAAACAGTATGTTCGTGCCGATTGCAAGATGAACGCGAAGGACGCGATGGCCCAGGTCCGCAGCCGGCTCGTGGAGATCCCGGGCTGGCCGGAGAAATGGGCGGAAGACCTGAGGCCCGGCGACTACGTCAAAGTCTATAGCGGCATCGAGGATCCCATCGGCTCCCATTCGTTGATTTTTACGGGCTGGGCGGCCGGAGGCGTCAACGGCGGAAAAATGCAAGCCGTTTCGGGCAGCAGCGGCACGGCGACCCATGCCAACAAAGCGATCTGCGTCACCAGCGCCTGCGGTCAGAATTACCAGCTTCTTCTCTACATTTTCAGGCCCAATTGACAGCCTCTTCCCTTTTCCTTCATCCTCAGCACGCATGAGTACCGCCGCCAAGACGCTTTTTGTCTGTTCCAAATGCGACGCCCAATCCACCAAGTGGAGCGGGCGTTGTTTGGAATGCAACGGCTGGGGCACGGTCGCGGAAATGGCAGCGGTTCCCGAAACGAAAAAAGCCGCCGCCGTAGTCGGCAGGCCGGGAAAGACGTTTTCCTTGAACGACCTGAAAGGCTCCAAGACAGCGCATCGTCCGACCGGCATTTCCGAATTCGACCGCGTGTTGGGCGGCGGACTCGTCCCCGGTTCGCTTGCGCTCCTTTCGGGCGAGCCCGGCATCGGCAAGTCGACACTCCTGCTGCAAGTCGCCGCAACCGTGCCGAACGTGCTGTATGCTTCGGGCGAAGAATCCGCCGAGCAGGTCGCGCTGCGCTTCGAGCGCCTCGGCCTGGCGGCTCCAACGCTGAAATTCTTGTCGGAAACAGATCTTCCGACGATCCTGGCCACGATCGACGCCGAAAAGCCGTCGCTCGTCATCATCGATTCCATCCAGACGCTCTCCTCTCCTGAAGCCAGCGGCTCCCAAGGCGGAGCGACCCAGATCCGTGCGATGACGGCGCAGCTCATGGACTATGCGAAACGCAGCGGAGTGCCGATGCTGATCGTCGGACAAGTCACGAAGGACGGCGACGTCGCCGGTCCCAAGACACTCGAGCACCTCGTCGATGTCGTCATCTCATTCGAAGGCGATCGTTCTTCCAACTACCGCTTGCTGCGCACCGCCAAGAACCGCTTCGGCGCGACAGACGAAGTCGGCGTCTTTGAAATGACGGCCGCGGGCCTCAAGGAGGTCGCCAATCCCTCTTCGTTTTTCCTGACGGATCGTTCAAAAGATGTGCCCGGATCCGTCGTCACCTGCATCATGGAAGGCACGCGGCCGATCCTGGTCGAAATCCAAGCGCTCGCCTCGCGCACGACCTTCGGCTATCCGCAGCGACGCGCCTCC
>CAYYII010000158.1:0-2222 GCA_964471445.1 uncultured Gammaproteobacteria bacterium | reverse complement strand
GCTTGAGAAAGGGCTGACCTTTACTACAGGAAACCGGACTTCACGCTCTTCATGCGTGTTTCTCCTTCCGTATCGCGAGGTTGAAGGTTTACCCAGGCCGGAGTGCCCATGGGTATATTGACGGTTGACCGCGTCAGTTTCGAGGGACGCAGTGGTTCTTTGACGTTGTCTTATCGGATCGGCCCGGTGTCACGTGAGCCGACCCTACGTATCATCGAAATCGCTGTGGACGCGCTTCATCGTGTCCTTTCGAGCTGTTGTGCTCGCCCGTTCTCGCACCCCTCGGGTGGGAGCACGGGCGGCGTGTTGCCGCCGTTCTGCCGCGCCTCAGTCGTCGAGGGCGCGGATGCGAGCTAGCGGGGGTGCGGGGTCGGCGGTGAAACCACCGACCCCTACCGTTCGAAGAACTGCGTCTCGATGCCCATGCGGGCCTCCTTCGGTTGATGGATGCATGCCCCGGATCTGCGCACGATGCGCAGGCAGGGTCGTAGGAGGCGGCGGTCGGCGCTTGCGGCGCGCGGCGGTGTAAGATCACCCGTCGCGTGCGGCCGCAGATGCGGACCGGCGTCCCTGCCTGGCCGGTCGTGCCCGCTTTCGTCAGCGGGGCGCGGCCAGGTTCGAGAACCAGCATAGCAGAGATTGCCAATTTTGTCAAGAGTGACTGGCAATAATCTGCAAAAACCTTTATCTTGAAGGAAATTCTATAAATAGAAGAGCCGCCCTGCGTACGCGCTGTCGACGCGCGGACGCTGGGCGGCTCCTGAGTGAGATCGGACGTGGCTAGCCAAAACGAGCAGGATCGCTCTTCATCTACTTCCTCCTTCCTTGAGGCGATGGGTGGATCGGCACGATGGCCGTCGCCCGTACCGCGCAGCTCCTTGTCAGACAGGACGAGCCGCGCTGCACGGGCTAACGACCTCGAAACACCATCTTCTTGCTCTTCACGATGCTTCCCTCCGTGATCGGGTTCCCGCAGCACCGCCATCAGCGGGCGGCTCCTGCGAGAGCAGGCGATTGTTCCCCTCCTGCAGCTTGCAGGCTTGGGCGAACGGCGCGATCCCGGCGCTTCCTCCCTTCTCGGAGAACAGCCAGGTACGAACGAAAAGCTATCACGTAAGATCGATTTTGTCAAGAGTTAATGGCATCTTAAATACAGCCATGGAAAACCGATCACGGCGCAGAAAATAAAAAAGACGCTTATCGAAGCGTCAGAGGCTGAAGGCGAGCGGGAGCAGTTCGCGGATCGAACAGAGCTTGGACGTGCCGTCGCGCGGATCCGGGACAATCATATCGATGTCGAGCTTGCCATCGTGGAGCGTCCGTTCACGGATCTTCTGGCGGCACTTGCCGCAAGACACAATGACAGGAGCGGGCTCGGGTGTGCCTTCCTGAGCGCCGACGGTGACGATCAGCACGGGCTGATGGAAACTGCTCGCGCGCATGATCGAAATGGCCGACTCTTCGGCGTGCGTGCCGTCATAGTCTACGCACTCGACGTTCATGCCGGCGTAGACCTGGCCCGTCGCGACCAGCACAGCCGACCCAACAAAGAACTTCGAGTACGGAGCGTACGCGTGAGAACGCACCCTGCGTGCCTCAGCGAGCATGTGAGGAATCGCGTGGGCGTAACGGCTCGCATTCAAGTCGCGAAGAACGGGCGGCATGACTTCCTCCGGGGTAGGTGGAGCGAACCTTCTCAGAAACAGAGGGGTGTGTCAATAAAAAAGACGCCGGGTAGGCGTCAGCGATGATTCACGATCTTGATCTGATCGCCGAGCCGGATTATGCCGGTCGAAGCGTGAGTGAAGTTGCGGCCAAAGACTGGCTTGTTCCCGAGTTCCGGCGCGCGTCGGTAGGCGGTGAGCGTACGGAGGGGCTCGCCGCGAGCCTGGCGGTCGCCAGTTTCCTGATTCGTCGTGACGATGACGCAGCGCGTGCATCGCGATTGACCGAAGAAAGGCAGCTCACCAACGACGATCTCCTGCCAGGCGTCTTCAGCATAGGCCGGTACGCCCGAGATCATGACGTTCGGTCGAAAACGATTCCATGGAACAGGCTCCGATAGCCGGCCGTTCAAGTCATCGAGCGACGCTTCTGAAATGACCAAGAGCGGGTACGCGTCGGCGTATGCGAGCCATCCCTCGCCCTGCGGAGCGGAACGGACCAAGCCTCGAGGCTTGCCGATCAACCTGCATGGCGTACGAAGAAAAGTGCTGAACCAT
>CAYYII010000157.1:0-2259 GCA_964471445.1 uncultured Gammaproteobacteria bacterium | reverse complement strand
GTCGATGTGAAATTCCGTCCGTTTTGGCTGAAACGGATGCCGCTCCTGCCTGACAGGATCGAATTCCAAATTGAAAAATAGCCCTAAAGTCCCGCACCGGCGGGGCTTTTCGATTTCCGGCCCGCCATGTTAAGGTGGACCAGTAAAATAAGCCCTGAAACCCCGTTATGGGAGCGAAGAAACCCGCCGACTACGACGCCCTCGATCGCATGCGCCACTCTTCGGCGCACCTGCTTGCCGCCGCCGTCATGAAGATGTTTCCGGACGCCAAGCTCGGCGTCGGCCCGGTCATCGAAAACGGCTTTTACTACGACATGCAGCTGCCCCGGGCCCTCGGCCCCGAGGATTTCGCGGAGCTTGAAAAGACGATCGCGAAGCTGAAGAAAGAGGACCTGGAATTCAAGCGCGAGGAGATGCCGATCGATCAGGCGATCGAATTTTTTCGGACGCGCAAGCAGGATTTCAAAGTCGAATTGCTGAGCGACCTCAAAGCGCACGGCACGACGAACTTGAAAGATGAAGACGTTCAGGATCTCGACGGTTCCGATACGGCTTCGCTGTATTGGACGGGGGAGTTCGTCGACCTCTGCCGCGGCCCGCACGTCGCGCGTTCAAGCGAAGTCGGGGCGATCAAGATCAAGTCGGTCGCCGGCGCCTATTGGCGCGGCAAAGCGGAGAACGCTCAGATGCAGCGCGTCTACGGCTGGGCCTTCGCCACGCAGGAAGAGCTCGACGCCCATCTCAAGATGCTGGAAGAGGCGGAGAAGCGCGATCATCGCAAACTCGGCAAAGAGATGGGGCTCTTCGTCTTTTCCGATCTTGTCGGTCCGGGCCTGCCGCTCTGGACGCCGCGCGGCACGATGCTCCGGGAAACCTTGAATGAATACGTGTGGGAACTTCGCAGGGCTCACGGGTATCAGCGTGTCACGATCCCGCACATCACCAAGAAGGATCTGTACGAGACGTCCGGCCACTGGGCCAAGTACGGCGACGATCTCTTCAAGATCAAGACGCGCGAAGACCATCTGTTCGCGATGAAGCCGATGAACTGCCCGCATCATACACAGATCTTCGCCAGCGAGCCGCGCAGCTATCGCCAGATGCCGGTCCGCTACTGCGAGACGACAATGGTCTATCGCGACGAGCAGTCCGGCGAGCTCTCCGGCCTCTCGCGCGTGCTTTCGATCACCCAGGACGACGCGCACGTTTTCTGCCGTCTTTCGCAGGTGCGCGAAGAAGCCGAAAAAGTCTGGGAGATCATCGAGACGTTCTACAAGACGTTCGGCTTCGAGCTGAGTCTGCGCCTGTCGCGCCGCGATCCGGCGCATCCGGAGAAATACATGGGTACGCCCGAAGACTGGGACGCCGCCGAACAATCGCTCCGCGAAATCCTTGACGCGCACGGCGTGGCCTGGCTGGACGGTGTCGGCGAAGCCGCCTTCTATGGTCCGAAGATCGACTTCATGGCCAAGGATTCGATCGGCCGCGTCTGGCAGGTCGCGACGATTCAGCTCGACTTCAATCAGCCGAAGAATTTCGGGTTGACCTGCACCAACGAAAAAGGCGAAAAGGAAGACATCTTGATGATCCACTGCGCCATCATGGGTTCGATCGAGCGCTTCATGAGCGTGATCATCGAGCACTTTGCCGGGATGTTCCCGCTCTGGCTCGCGCCCGAGCAGATCGCGCTCCTGCCGGTGGGGGAGAAGCATCGCGACGCCTGCCGCGTCCTCGAGGCCAAGCTTCGCGCTCTCGGTGCGCGCCCGTGGCTCGACGCATCAGACGAATCGGTCGGCAAGAAAGTCCGCGGTGCCGAAAAGATGAAGATACCGTACAGCCTCGTCCTCGGAGACAAAGAGATCCCGGCCGACGGCGATTGGAACGACGACGTGAAGCTGGCCGTCCGCGTCCGCGGCACGAAGGACGCGGTGGAAATAACGCTCGGCGCTTTCATGGCTCGTCTCAAGGAAGAGAATGAAAGCCGGAAACTGGCTCCGTAAATAAAAAAGACCCCGGCTTCCGCCGGGGTGCGATGCGTAGGCATGCCGGGGATCTTCCCCGTCTCGCATTCCGGCAAAAGCCGGAATCTTTTTATTTCCTCCTGAACAGCCGAGCGAAGAAACCCGGTTTTTTATTCGCGTAGATCGAGGTGCCGCTGCCTTCCTTGGCGATCCGAGGGGGCTGCCAAGTCGCTTCCTTCGGCGTGCCTGCCTGGGCGGGCTCCGCGGTTGCCCGTTCGCGTATCACGCTATGCACCTG
>CAYYII010000156.1:1238-2260 GCA_964471445.1 uncultured Gammaproteobacteria bacterium | reverse complement strand
GGACTTTTGTTTTTTCACCGCGTAAATCAAAGTTAAGCTCTTGAATACGGTGTACAAGCACTTCATGTCCGAGCTTCCGGCCTTCAGCCCGAAATCGGCGGTTTTCGTATACGTTCGGATTGGCGACGACGAGCAGTTTCATGCGAGATAGGCTAACAAAAAGGCCCAAACGCGTAAAGCGTTCGGGCTTCAGCTCGCAAGCGGCTTTTCGAAAACGAGGTCTTCGCCAGCGCCCAAACCGTAGAGATCGAGGGAGCCAGCAATCACGTAGCGATGCCGCAGAAAGAACCAGCGGATTGGGACGTTCTCGCGCTTGGCATCACACAAGATGCGCCGTACGCCCGGGAAGTCCCGAAGCCCTTCGATCTCCAGGTTCCGCGCAAGAAAACTCGCGATGTAGCGTCCGCGCGCGTCGGGGCGGACCGTCAGGTTCTTCAGCTCGAGCGCGCCAGGATCTTGCTTGTGGCGCTGGTAGATGACCGCACCGACGATCTCGCCCCCATCGATGGCCACGATCGCCCGCTTTCGCTCGGAGCATAGCTCGCCATGGACGCGATGGAGCCAGTCGTCGTAATCCGGATAATGACCGCGCGGCATCCAGAGCCGCGGTCCTTGCAGGTACGCGACGATCTCGTCGAGCCGCGAGGCCGGCAAGATGTTGGTGAAGCGGATATCCATTTACATCTCCTATGGCTTTTTGCCGAGCTCACCCGGTTCGGCGATCTGATGGAGTTTTTGACAGTCTTGACCGCGCAAGACCGTGTGACAGCCGATCACCGCGAGCTTGAACCTGCGTCCTTCATGCAATGCGATGTGTGCCAACGCATCCGTTTGCGCGAAATGGCTGCAAGCGACTTTTTCCGCCGACGGACAATCCATGCACAAGTCAACGATCTCCGCTTCTTGAAGGCGCGCCGTGAGGTCGCGACGATGACGAAAGAATGAGCCTGCGAATGGCTGGAATCGACTGCAAGCTTCGACGATCTGGATCTTGCCGTGATCCTTCTTTCCCGTAAGCCGAA
>CAYYII010000156.1:509-1228 GCA_964471445.1 uncultured Gammaproteobacteria bacterium | reverse complement strand
AGCCGAGGGACCTCGATTGCGACGGTATCTGAGCAGTCGTCTTGGGCGGAGCAATGTGCGCAGAGGGAGACGATATCTCCCGCGCGCTGCTTCGAGAGCTGGCACACGGTGCGGGGCATGTCTCTATCTCCTTTCCATGACTTCACCTTGAAAGAAAAAATCCCGGCCGTCAACCTTGCGGGTTGATGCCGGGGAGCATCGGTCAGCCGTAGATGGTGACCGCGATCGTGACCATACCGGCGAAGTCATCGCGGGAATCCTCGATCCTCGCGCGATTGGCATACCGGATGATTTCGGCCGCAGCCATGGCGCGCCGTTCGGGCGGGATCTTGTTGAGACCGACAGCGAGAGTGACCATATTATCTGGCATGGTCATCAGCGCGTCAGCCTTGTCACGCGTGGCGGGACCACCCTGGTCCATGACGTCGTTCACATCCATGACCTCGATAAGGCGGGTCTGGGCGGGCGTGTCGCCGGCTTTATTGGCGGCCAACTCCTTGGCGTTGCACCACTCGGTCTGAGTCGTGGCGGCAAGGAGCATGATGAATGTCCCGAAATCGTCGATCGCCTCGGCACGGAGACCCTTGTTGCGCCGCCAATCCTGGTCGGTCAGCTCGACGCTCAACTCGTGCATGGCGTGAACCGCGTAATTGACGATGTGGTTGAAGACCATGGATGGGGTCGGCACCTCGTGACGAACGATGGCCGGCATCGTCGCC
>CAYYII010000156.1:0-499 GCA_964471445.1 uncultured Gammaproteobacteria bacterium | reverse complement strand
ATGCGCCTGGCCGGCGTCGACCTCTCCGGCATCGTCGCCACCTCGGCAGCCTTGGCGCCGAACAGCAGGTGGAAAGCGGCCAATGCCGAACGAACGGCCATAGCACTGACTTCAGCCGCATGACCCTGGGCGACGGCCTCCGCCTCCTTCTCCTTGATCATCTGAGCGTAGTCGGTATGGACCTTCTCGTCGAGATGACCCTGAGTACGCGTGACGAACTCGGTGTGCACGGCCTGCACGTAGTCGTAGTAGTTGATGGACTGAACGTTCGTATCGGTCTCGGGCGTGGTTGTCGTGGTCAAAGTGCACCTCTACCCAAAATGGGATACGGCGAAGCATACGCAGAACGAAGGAAAAGATCAAGATACGCGTAAACCGCTCGCCGCAGACGGGTAAGGGCTTGATCACCCAACAAAAAATCCCCTGCACATACAGAGGATTTTTTGGTGGACCGTAAGAGATTCGAACTCTTGACCTCTTCCATGCCATGGAAGCGCTC
>CAYYII010000155.1:0-2284 GCA_964471445.1 uncultured Gammaproteobacteria bacterium | reverse complement strand
GAAGGGGAGACGCCTTCCAAGCATGCGCACGTCGTTTTTCATCTGGATAAGAAGGAGCAGTTGTGGTTCGAAGACATGCGCAAGTTCGGATTCTTGAAATTGGCCAAGACGGCGGATCTCAAACGGTTTTTTGACGACGAAGGCTACGGTCCCGAACCGCTCGACCCGGCGTTCACCTTCAAGAAATTCAAGATGTGCGTGACCTCACGCCCCAATAAGAAAATCAAGCCTCTTCTTTTGGATCAGGGTTGCATCGCGGGCATCGGGAACATTTATGCCGACGAAGCGTGTTGGTACGGAAAAGTGCATCCCGAGCGCACGGTCGGGTCACTGTCGGAAAAAGAATTGAAGGACGTCTACACGGGCGCCGTCAAATCTTTACACGACTCGGTGAAACGCCTCGGCTCATCGGCCGATAACTATCGTGATCTCTACGGCAAGAAGGGCGGCAACGTGCCGCATCTCTGGGCCTATGGCCGCGACGACCAACCGTGCCGTCGCTGCGGCGCTCCTTTAAAGAAGATGTGGATCGCCGGGCGCGGCGCGCATTATTGCCCTGTATGCCAACGACCACCTCGATCCGCAAGGTGATTGAAACCTTGAAGCGGGATTTTCCCGGCAAGGGCGCCGTCGAGCTTGATCGTCCCGAAGACGTGTTATTGGCGACGGTGTTGTCCGCGCGCACGCGCGACGAGCAAGTGCTCAAGGTGTATCCGAAACTGCAGCGCCGCTTTCCGACGCTCGCGTCTTTGGCGAAGGCGTCCGTTACGCATATCGCCGACGCGATCAAAGAGATCGGCCTCTATCGTGGCAAGGCACGCTCGGTGAAGGGGATCGCCGAAGCGTTGCTCCGCGATCATGGCGGAAAGGTGCCTGATACGTTGGAGGCATTAACCGCGCTTCCGGGCGTCGGTCGAAAAACGGCCAACTGCGTCCTGTGCTATGCTTTCAAAAAGCCGTCGATCGCGGTCGACACGCATGTGCATCGCATCGCGAATCGGTTGGGATGGGTCCGCACCACGGAACCGTTCAAGACTGAGCTCGCGCTGATGCGCCTGATTCCGAAAGATGTGTGGCTCCACGTCAATCGCGTCTTCGTGCAGTTCGGGCGCTCGATCTGCATTCCCGGACGCCCGCGCTGCTGGAAATGTCCCGTGGCGCGCCGGTGCAGCTATCCGAAAAAGACTCCGCCACTCGCATGAACGCGAAAGGTTTCACATTGATCGAACTGCTGATCACGACCGCCATCATCGGTTTTTTGACGATGGCGGGAACCGTGACGTATCAATTCGTCCGCGCGAGCGCGCGCGACGCCAAACGCGTGTCCGATATCCGTACGATCAGGAACGCGATTGAAACCTATTTCGAGCAGCATGGCCAGTATCCGCCGTCGCCGCAAGACGGAGTGATTCTCGGATCGGATACCGCCAAGATGATTTCCGACAGCGGCATCACGATGAGCGGCCGCCAAGAAGGCCTGCTCTATTTGCAGAACGTGCCGCTCAATATCCTGCCGCACGGGATTCCTTATACATATCGCTCCGTCTATCGCGACGGCGAGATGTGCATGGAGAGCTGTCCGAGCTATGAAGTGGCGTTTGCCTTGGAAACTCCGACGGGAACGTTGACGGCAGGCCCGCATCTCCTGACGGATGAAGGGATTCAAGGAGAAGAAGCGGGGACGAGCGGCGTTTCAAAATTCGCCGCCTTCGTCGCGTATCTGCCTTCATCGCAGGAAGTGGATGCTGCTTTCGGCACCGCGCAGGAAATCGCCATTCTTGCCCGCGATGCGGCCGCGAGACCTGAGGTGCAGGCCGCGAACGCGATGGTGGTCGCGCCGGCGTCCGTCTTCGGCACTTTGGCGAGTGTTGGCGCGGCCGTCTCCGGAGCCTTGCCGATCGGCGACGTCGGACGCCTCGCACTCGTGTTTTTCGGGCAGCCGCTCTTGTACTTTTCACGGCGCAAGCGCCAGCGGTGGGGCGTCGTCTATCATGCCGGGACGAAAGTCCCGATCGACCTCGCGACCGTTCGGCTGATCGACGCGAAAACTGGCCGGCTGATCGCGACGAACGTCACCGACAAAGACGGGCGTTTCGCTTTCGCTCCGAGTGCGGGGGACTACCGATTAGAGGTCGTGAAGCCCGGTTTCGTTTTTCCGGCCACATCGCTCACAGACGCGTCCGAAGACGGCGCGTTCACGGATATCTATCACGGCACCTTGCTGCGGAGCGAAGGTGACGGGCAGGTCCTGACAGTCAACGTACCGCTCGATCCTCGCGAAGAA
>CAYYII010000154.1:0-2347 GCA_964471445.1 uncultured Gammaproteobacteria bacterium | reverse complement strand
CCGGCACCTCGCCCGACGGCCTCCTCGTCGAAATCGTCGAACTCAAGAATCATCCGTTTTTCGTCGGGGTGCAATTCCACCCAGAATTTTTATCGAGACCACTGCGCCCGCACCCGCTGTTCAATGCGTTTATCAAAGCGGCGCTCAAGAAATAAAAAACGCCCGGTCAGTCGGACGCTTCGATGGGCAAGATCAGGTTTCGGAGAATGGTCGAGAGCCTCCGCGCTTCTTTTGCGCCGGCCGGGCTCAGGGCATAGGTCTTTGGGACGCGCGTTTTGCGCGGAGCCATGGATACTTCCTTTTTCGTCCATCCGATCAGGTTGCGGCGGTAGAGGCGTTCAAGCGCCGGGTACCAGGCTCCCGAGTGCAGCTTGTAGCCGCTTTCCTGCATGCGGGCAACTGCGCGCCTCCAAAGGTCGGGACCTGAGGCGATTCCCGTGCGAGCCAGCTCGAACCGGATGATGAGATCGATATCGAGCGGGTAGCGGCGTGCGGGCATGGTGCGCCTCCTGGAACGCGAACGTACTACGTGCGTTCACAGCTGTCAATCTACAGCGGAGGATGCGGCTGATAACAAAACCGGCCCTTTCGGGACCGGCTTTGCATTCTTCCATTACTTGGCGTCGACGTGGACGTACATCCGCGCCTTCAGGGTGCCGTCGAAACGGCGGGCCTTGCGGGTGACGAAACGGACTTTGCCGTTCGCGGTGGCGAAGATGGAGTCGTCTCCGGCGCGCTTGGTGTTCAGGCCCGGATGGACCTTGGTACCGCGCTGGCGCACGATGATCGCTCCGATCTTGGCGACCGAGCCGCCGGAGAGCTTGATGCCCAGGCGCTTGGAAACGGAATCGCGGCCAAGTTGTGTAGAGCCGCCTGCTTTTTTTGTTGCCATACCAGAGTGTGTTAGGTCCCGTGGGGCTCGAATTGCTTCGGCCGGTGCGGGACGATAGGGGCAGTATAGGGAAGGTCCGAGGAACTGTCAACCCCGCACAGGCCCTTGCTCTCCTTGGGGCCGGCCGCCGGTTCTTGCGAGGAAATGCCCATATTCTTGAGGAATTTCAAAGCTTGGCGGCGGTAGCTGTGATGCGAAGCCGTGCCTGCCTCGGCTTCGAGCGTCAGGAAGTCTCCTAACGTCTCCGTTCGATCCAAATGGAGAAGATACTGGCAGTACCGCCAGGTTTCACGGGTGAAGCGGATGCGATCGACGGGATCAAAGCCGAGCAGCTCCAAGAGCTTCCGGCAGGCCTGATGATCCAGGACGATCGTTTCGGGCGCATCAACCAAGGCGCCGGGATGGGTGCAGCTCAATCGTGTGACGGTGTCTTGGCGGCGGAGCCGGGCCGCCACGCCGTCCGATCGGCGGAAAAGGATGTCGTCGATTTGGGAGCGTTTGGTGAAATTGCAGGCAAGCGCCAGTGCTTCGCGTGCGGTTACGGCCTCGACCGGCAGGGTGAATTCGCGTTTCGCCATATCAAGATTTTCTGATCAGCGCGCGATTGAAAGCGTGTGACTCGGTGCCGTCGTAGGCCAGGATCGTGGCGCCGGGCAGATGGTTTTTGATCAGCGCTTCGAACTCGGTTCGCCGCCAGCCCGCTCGATACGCGCCCTCGGGCGCGGAAAGCAGGGCGGGATCGGTCAGGAAATCGCAGAAGACGTATCCTTGCGGGCGCAGGATGCGCCACGTTTGCGCAAGCGCTTCGGCAACGCGTTCGGGCGCAAGCTGGGACAGCACCGCGCCCCGCGAGATCACGACGTCGAACTCCGCGTCGAGAAACGGCGGCGAGACGGCATCGCCGCGCACGAAAATCCCCTTGGGGTGCTTGGTGCGTGCGATACGCAGCATGGCGGGGGAGCGGTCGAGGAACGTGACCGAAGCGACGCGCTTCCAGAGCGGCCAGGAGGCTTCGCCGGTGCCGCAGCCGAGATCGAGCAGACGGTAAGACTTGGTGCGGTTGCCGATCTTGAGGGCGCGCTTCAGGAACCAATGGAAGCGCCGGAAGCTTTCCTGGTGATTCACGAAGGCGGTGCCGTCGGTCAGGAGCGCGTCCCAACGCCCGGCGATGCCGTCCCAGTAGGGAAGTGGATGATCCATAGATGTGGATAACGAATGGTAGGCATTGCCTATCACGGTGCCATAGAAAGTGTCAAGTGATTGACACTTTTGAAGAAGTAAGGTATGCTATGACCACGATATGGAATCCGTCCAAAAACAATTGGAAGAGCTCGGCCTCAGCTCAAACGAGGTTAAGGTCTACATGGCTGCCCTCGAAGTCGGCGCCGCAAGCGCCCAGCAACTGGCCGCCAAAGCCGCCGTCGTCCGCCCGACCGCCTACGTGGCGATCGGCGG
>CAYYII010000153.1:0-2354 GCA_964471445.1 uncultured Gammaproteobacteria bacterium | reverse complement strand
TACGGTGCAGGGTTTTGCCATAGCGAAAAGCCATGAAAGCACAGACGCGTTGGGTCATCATCGCTTTTGGAGCCCTCCTGCTCGATCGAGTCTTGAAGCATCTCGCGCGTGCAGGCGTCGAAAGGGGCATTCTGGGCGACGTGCTGCGTTTCTCGCTGTTTCGTAACAGCGGGATCGCCTTCAGTCTCCCCTTTTCAGGGCCGATCGTCTGGCTTCTTAGCGCGGCCATCCTCGTTGCCGTCGGCAGGCTCGCCTACAAGGATTTCCAGGCCAAGCATTACAAAAGAGCAGAGGCGTACCTGTTCTTCGTCCTAGGCGCTTGTAGCAACCTCTTTGATCGCATCGCTTACGGTTACACGATCGATTACGCCATTTTTTTTCATCTTTCCGCCGTTAATATCGCCGATGCGATGATCGTTGCCGGCGCGCTCTGGCTTGTATGGAAAACTCCCGGAAAGAAATAACGTCACGACTTCTATGCCAAACCTGTTTTTAGAAAAAACCATCGATATCAGCGCGACAGCGAAAAAAGTCTGGGGCACCTTTCTTGATCCTGCTATTTCGGTACGGATGGGCGGCGAATACGTTTCAGAGTGGGAGGAAGGGTCTTCCATCAGCTGGAAGGCGGGCGGCAAGACGCGCATGACCGGCAGAATCCTAAAGATCGTGGCGGAAAAGCTTTTGAAACATAATGTGCTGCGCGTCACCGATGAAGGCGTTTCTGCTCTTTCTTCCGTCATCACGTACGAGCTGCGCGAGCATAATGGCATGACGATCCTCGTCGCGCGCGAGAGCTTCGCCGAAGCCCAAAACGACAAAGCTTTTGCGGAAGCATTGGCCGGTTGGGATGCCACGCTGCAAAAGCTGAAACAAGCCGCTGAAGGCTGAGAGCGCCAGACCCCTTGCATGATGCAGGGGGTTTTTGATAGGGCCGGGATCTATGCCTGCCAATATTCTTTCTGCCGCTCTGGTTGGGGTCGATGCTGCGCCAATCGAAATTGAATCCGACGTCTCGAACGGACTCCCCGCCTTTGTGATCGTGGGCTTGCCAGACGCCGCGGTGCAGGAAGCGCGCGATCGCGTGAAGACAGCGCTCAAGAACAGCGGATTTTCCTTCCCGCGCACGCGCCTGACGGTCAACCTCGCGCCGGCCGACCTGCGCAAAGCCGGACCCTCATTCGATCTGCCGATTGCAGTTTCGATCATGGTCGGTTCCGGAGAACTGAAATACGAAGCGGTCCGAAGTGCTCTCTTCCTTGGAGAGTTGGCGCTCGACGGCTCGCTCCGCCCGGTCGCGGGCGTCTTGGCGGCCGCGCTTTTAGCCAAGAGGCTTGGGGCCGCCTCCGTATTCGTACCGAAAGAAAATGCCGGCGAAGCAGCCCTCGTTCCGGACCTCGACGTCTTCGGCGTGCCGACGCTTTCGATGTTGGCCGACCATCTGCGCGGAACGCAGGCCTTGGAGCTGCAACCAATCACGGAAGCTTCGCTTTCGGAGACATCCGAGAACGGCGACGATTTTTCCGCGATCGCCGGTTTGGAGCAAGCGAAACGCGCTCTCGAAATCGCGGCGGCCGGCGGTCACAATATTCTTCTCTCGGGCAGTCCCGGCGCCGGCAAAACGCTTCTCGCGCGGTCCATCCCCTCGATTCTTCCGCGCATGACATATGAAGAAGCACTCGAAGCCACGAGGATCCACAGCGTCGCACGGCTCTTGCCGCGCTCCTCACCACTTCTGCGTGCACGACCCTGGCGCGCGCCGCATCACACGGCCAGCACGGCGGCTGTAATTGGCGGCGGCACGAACCCGCATCCGGGCGAAGTCACGCTCGCGCACCGTGGCGTCTTGTTTCTCGACGAGTTCCCGGAATTTCCGAGACCCGTCCTCGAAGGTTTGCGCCAGCCGCTTGAAGATCGCCGCGTCACCGTGAGCCGCGCCTCCGGCAGTTTGGAATTTCCAGCCTCGTTCATGCTGGTCGCGGCGCGTAATCCATGCCCATGCGGTTTCTTCGGCGATCCGGAGCGTGCCTGCGTCTGCACACCTTCGTCGCTCGAACGCTATCGTAAGAAAATTTCCGGTCCGTTGCTCGATCGCATCGATTTGTATGTCGAGGTACCGCGCACTCCGTATGAAAAACTTGCGATGGCGGGCGTGGCGGAATCTTCGCACGCCGTGCGCGAGCGTGTCGCCGAGGCGCGAAACATTCAAGCGGAACGCAACGCCGCCTTCGGCGCGATTACCAATGCCGACATTCGCGGACGCGACCTGAAAAAACTGTGTGAGGTGCCGCGCGAAGCCGAAACGTTGCTGCTCGGCGCATCCAAAGCGCTCCACCTCTCGCCGCGCGCTATCCATC
>CAYYII010000152.1:0-2360 GCA_964471445.1 uncultured Gammaproteobacteria bacterium | reverse complement strand
ACATGATGGGCGACATGGAGACCGACATCGAGGCCGGAAAGGCTGCCGGGTTGCGTACCATCCTCGCGACCGTTTCTGATGATGTGCCGACGATCGCGGATCATCGCGTCCGCGGGATCATGGAAGCGGCCAGCCTGCTTCCGTGAAAGGAGAGAGACATGGCGATCCGTTCCTTCCGACACACCTTCCACTCGAACTTCTACGGCTTGAAGCCGGACGAAGAACGCCTCACGATCGTGTTCGAGGACGTGGAGTATCCAACCGTCGAACACGCCTACGTCGCGGCGAAGCTCACCGATCTCGCGCTGCGTGAAGAAGTCCGACGGCTGCCGAAGCCCGGCCAGGCCAAATCCTTCCTCAAGGATCGCGGTCTGGCCGAGCGTCCCGGCTGGGACGGAATGAAGCTCGCCGTCATGGAAGATCTCGTGCGCCAGAAGTTCGCGCATCCGAAGCTGGCGGCGATGCTGCTCGCGACCGGGAATGAAGCCCTCATCGAGGGCACGACCTGGGACGTATTCTGGGGCATCGACGAGAGAACAGGCGAAGGCGAAAATCATCTGGGCAAGATTCAGATGAAGATCCGTGCCGAACTGCAAGGAACCCGCGCGCGTCCCGGCTGAGGACGCGTTTTTATTTTCAACAAAACGCCCGCTGAAATGGCGGGCGTTTTGAGGTCGGCGCCTACTTCTCGATCTCCCGATAGCTCACCGTGACCGGCGTTCCGTCCAGACCGAACTCTTCGCGCAGGCGGTTCTCGACGAAGCGCGTCAGGCTCGGGTCGGTGAAGTTTTTGTCTTTAACGATCATTGTGAATTTCGGCGGCGCGGACTGCGTCTGGCGGATGCCGTAGACGTAGGCGTGCTTGCGCGCCTGGCCCATCGCCGTTTTCTTGTGCGAAATGCGGGAAGCCAGATACGGCTTCACGCGCTTCTCGACGAAGCGGTCGAGCTCCTCCGTCGTCAGCACGCGCTCGCGGTTCTGTTTCACCTTGAGGATGAGATCGAGCAGCGTGTGCACGCGCATGCCGGTCTTGGCCGAGACGAAGGCCATCGGCACCCAGCGCAAGAAGGGGAGCGAAGCATAAATCTCCTCGCGCGCCTCATCGCCCGTCTTGGTGGTCTTCGATGTGAGCGTATCCCATTTGTTGAGGACGAGGATAATGCCTTTGCCGGAATCGTTCGCCAGGCCCGCGAGGTGGCTGTCCTGCGCGAGAATGCCGTCTTGGATGTCGATCACGAGCAGCACGACGTCCGCTTGCTTGATCGCGGTCAGACTTTTGCCGACCGAGGCGGCTTCGAGGCCGCGCTCGATGTTCGCGCGCTTGCGGATGCCGGCGGTATCGACGACGAGGATCGGCTTGTCTTTGTAAAACAAGAGCGTGTCTTGGGGTTCGCGCGTCGTATGCGGCACTTCGGAAACGATGACGCGGTCTTCGCCGATCATGGCGTTCAAGAGCGAAGATTTGCCGACGTTTGGCCGTCCGATCAGCGCGACGGTCGCGTCCGGCACGATCTCGTCGAGCGGCAATTCGATCTTGGCGATCTCTTCGAACACGCGGTCGAGCAAATCGCCCGTGCCCATGCCGCTCACGGCCGAAACCGCGACCGGCTCGCCGAAGCCGAGCTTCCTCCACTGGTTCCCGATCTCGCGGCGCGTCGTCGCGCTTTCCGCTTTGTTGACGACCAAGATGACCGGCTTCTTGACCTTGCGCAGTTCTTTGGCCAGCACGATGTCAGTCGAAAGAGGCCCCGTCAGTCCGTCGGCGATGAAGAGGATCAAATGCGATTTTTGCGCGGCGCGAAGCGCCTGCTTGCGGACGTTCACTTCGATCTGGTCGCGCTTCACAATGTCGAGGCCGCCGGTATCAAGGAGCGTCAGAAGCTGTCCGCGCCAGCGCGCCATGCCGATGCCGACGTCGCGCGTCGTGCCGGGGATATCGGAAACCAGCGCCTGATCTTTTTCGATCATGCGATTGAAGAGCGAGGATTTTCCGACGTTCTTGCGGCCCACCAGGGCGACCGAAGGTGTGGCGTGGACAGTGGCGTTGACGGGCATATCAGTTGGCGGCGTTTTGGCCGAGGATTACGAGAAAATCAGCTCCGCCCTGCGCTTGAGGTTGCTGGCCGTTCGAGAGCGCGATGTTCGAAGGCGTGAGGTTCGACGACAAGTAGCCAGGCAGCGTCAACGCAACTTCGGCGCCCAGAAGATTCCGGATCGTCTGCAGCTCGTCGGGGTAGCCGCCGTTGGTCAGGTCGTAGACGATCGTCTTTTCGCGATTCGTCTCTTTGGCGTTGCCGATCGAAACGATCTTGTACCCGACTTTCGTTAAGAGGTCCTGGGTTTTCTTCGCGAGGCCCGGG
>CAYYII010000151.1:0-2371 GCA_964471445.1 uncultured Gammaproteobacteria bacterium | reverse complement strand
ATGTCCACCTATCACGCCCGCGCCATCGTGCTGCGCCGGGAAACCTGGCGCGACGCCGCCCGTCTCTACACGTTTTACACGCGCGAAGGCGGAAAGCTTTTGGCGATCGGCCGAGGCACGCGCAAGCTGCTTTCAAAACTTGGACCGCATTTGGAACCGTTCACGCTCGTCGACCTGCACCTCGCGCGCGGCCGCAAGCTCGACACCGTCTGCGGCGCGATCATGGCGCGTTCGCCCGAGCCGCTCATCGCCGATGATCGCCGGTATATCGCCGCGTCGTTCGTCGCCGAGGCGCTCGATCACTTCGTGAAGCTCGGAGAGCATGATGAAGAGCTCTGGCGCCTCATCGAATCCTGGTACGCCGATGCCGCTGTGCTGCCGGAAAGCCGCTTGATGCCGAGGCTGGCCGTTTTCACGTGGCGTCTCTTGTCGCATCTTGGCTACCATCCGAAACTGGAGGAATGCTGCGAATGCGGAAAGGATCTGCAGTACGAGGCGATGCGCTTCCTGCCGACGCGAGGTTCCGTCGCTTGCCGCCTCTGTCCGCTCGATGAGCGGGCGTTGGCCGGATCGGAAACGCTTGAAAGCGCGGCGCACGCCGAAATCCTGGGGGTGCTCTCCGGCGCGCCCTCCTTGCCGACCCAGCCCTCGACCGTCCGGACCGCGTTGGCATTGCTTGAAGCCCAGCTTGATCGTCCGCTCACGAGCCTGCCGATCCTGCGTGCCCATCTTTTGGAGGAACGTGCTAAACTGAAGCCGATATTCGCTTTTTAAAAGCCTTATGGATCAATCTGCGTCCTCCGCGCTCATGAAAACGGTTCCGGCCAAACCTATTGCCGGGCTCATGATCGTCTTGTTCGTCGTCACGATCATCGGCGGCTGGCTGTACGTCGATAACGTGCGCCATGAACTCGAGTCGAAAATCGAAGCGCTTGCAGTCAGGCAGGCGCCCGCTTCGCAAGGGGGTGGCGGTCGTATCATGGCACCGACGGTCGCAAACGGTTGGCACCTCGTGACGAGCGCAAAGTACGCCTACGCTCTCAGTCTTCCGCCCGGCTATCATTTTTTAGAGGACAGCCAAAATGACGGGCTCGCGTACGTCCTTCCTGATCCCAACTCCGATGACGATAATCCGCTTCCCGTCATGACGGTGAACGTCACGTCTGCGGCCGTGAAAGAGACGCATCCCGGCAAGATGATTCAGGTCGGCAGCAAGGCGTATTGGTTTTCCCTCTGGGAGGATATGGAATGGGGGCCATACGACCAGGTCATCGCGAGCTTCAGAGTGGAATAAGTCAGCGCCGCTTCTCCTTCCTTATGAATCCGACATCCATGTCCCCAAAATCGACCAAGGAGCCCTTCAAGCCGATCGCTGGTCTCTGCGTCGTCTTGTTCGTCGTCACGATCATCGGCGGCTGGCTCTATGTCGACAACATGCGAAATGATCTTGAGGCGAAGATCGAGCACACGCGTGCTGGATCCGTCTCGACAAAGCCGGTTCAGCAGGAAGCCACACCTCCGGAGACGCCTTCGGTTGTCTCCGAGCTGACTTTTGATCCTGCAACCGTCGCTGTTGGCGATATGATCGGCTCCTGGAAGGTCGTTGCGATCGATGGCGACGAATCGGGCTCTCCGCGCCGGGTCCAGCTCGCGGGCACGGCCACGGTTAGCGGCACATACACCTCTTACTCGGATGACGAACCGTTCTTCTCCGGCCGTACCGTGTTTAGGACCGATGAAGCCGCTACAGCGATTGTGCCGAGAGCGACGACTTGGAAGTACTCCGATCCGAACGGCACAGCCTATCGGTTCTTTGCTTTCGTCGACGGCAGCGCTGTTGGACAAGCCTTCGGTCCGAAAGGAAGTACCGGTCAAGCGATCGCCGTCATCCGCGATTACACGGTAAATTTGATCGAAGGCGAGGCGTTCGATACGGCGGAGTTCGTCCGGCGTGCCGATCGATAAGTCTCGGACCCGCCCTCCAGCGGGTCTTGTTTTCCCGGAGATTTCCGGCTAAGGTGAGGCCGATATGGAACACACCCTCGTCCGCGATATCGCTAAACACGACGGCCAGGCTGTCCTGCTGAAAGGCTGGTGTTTCAATTTCCGATCGTCCGGCTCGATCTTCTTTTTGCAATTCCGCGACGGCACCGGACGACTTCAAGCCGTCATTTCGAAAAAAGAAGTTTCCGAAGACGTATGGAACGCCTGCCAGTCGTTGTCGATCGAAACGTCAGTCGAAATCGAGGGCTTGGTGAAAGCCGAATCGCGTGCGCCGTCCGGATATGAGATCCAGGCGAAAGCTGTCCGTGTCGTTGCGCTGCCGTCCGAAGAATTCCCGATCGGCAAGAAGGAGCACGGCATCGAATTC
>CAYYII010000150.1:0-2373 GCA_964471445.1 uncultured Gammaproteobacteria bacterium | reverse complement strand
CAAGAAAGGACAGATCAGGTCGATGACCTTGATGCCGGTTTCGAAAATTTCGGCCTTGGTCGATTGCTCATCGAAGGACGGCGCGGCACGGTGGATCGCCCAGCGATGCTTGGCGTTCACGGGCTTTCCGCCGTCGATCGGTTCGCCCACGACGTCGAACATGCGGCCGAGCGTCTCCTTGCCGACCGGCACGGTGATCGGCGCGCCCGTCGAGGAAACCTCGAGGCCGCGGCGGAGCGCGTCTGTCGTCTGCATGGCGACGGTACGAACGCGATTGCCGCCGATATGCGACTGGACTTCAAGAACGACGCGATGCCCGTCGACCGCTTTGGTTTCGAGCGCGGTCAAAATGGCCGGAAGTTCTTCGGAGAATTCCACGTCCACGACCGGACCGATGACTTGTACGATTTTTCCATTCATAGATTCATGCGTTGGCGAGCGCGGCGCGCCCGGCGGAGATCTCCGCGATTTCCTGCGTGATGCCGGCTTGGCGGGCTTGGTTAAAGGTGAGGCGCAAGTCGTCGATCATGTCGGCGGCCGCGTCGGTCGCGTTCTTCATGGCGAGCATGCGGGCCGAATGTTCCGAGGCAAGCGATTCGAGGATGGCCTGGTAGAGTTGCGCTTCGGCGATCCGTGGGAGCAGCGCGTCGAGCACGCTTCGGGGATCGGGTTCGAAGAGATACTCCCCCACCAGCGCTTCCGGCTCGACATCTTTCTTGATCGGCAGAAGGGTTTTCACCGTCGGTTTCTGGAGCACTGAAGAGATGAAATCCGTGTAGACGACGATGACTTCGTCGCAGTCGCCTTTGACGAATCCATCGCGGAGCATGCGGGCGATCGGACGGATCTTGGAGACAGCTGGCGCGCCTCCGGCCACGAGGTCTTCGAAGGCCGCTTTGAGAGGAAGGTTCCGGCGTCGAATCCATTGCTCGCCTCGGCGGCCGACAGCGATGAAATCGATCGCGTCCTTGCCACGCGTACGGACAAGTTCGGAGGCTGCTTTGAGCACCTGGGCGTTGAAGCCGCCGCAGAGGCCGCGGTCCGACGTGACGAGGACCGCCAGCGTTCGCTTTACTTCCGCGCGCTGGCGCATGAGCGGATGGGCCTCCTCGCCTTTGGCTTCCAGCCGCGCGGCGAGACCCCAAGCCATCTTCGCGTAGGGACGCGAAGCGAGCACGGCCGAAACGGCCTTGCGCATCTTCGAGGCCGACACCAGTTCCATCGCCTTCGTGATCTTCTTGGTGTTGACGACGGATTTGATGCGCCGATTGATGGCTTTCGTGTTGATCGCCACAGAGGATCGATTAGATCGTTTTCTTGTATTCGGCGATCGCTTCTTTCAGTTCCGCTTCGATCTCAGGCTCGAGCGCCTTCTTTTCGCGCAGTGCCTCCATCATCTTTGCGCGCGAGGCTTTGAGATAACGATGGAACCCGTCTTCCCAGGCGCGCACGCCGTCGATCGTGACGTCATCGATCAAGCCGTTCGTCACGGCGTAAATGATGGCGGCTTGATGCTCGAACGGCATCGGCTGGTATTGCGGCTGCTTCAAGATTTCGACGGTCCGGCGCCCGCGCTCGATCTGCTTGCGCGTCGTCTCGTCGAGATCGGAGGCAAATTGCGCGAAAGCTTCCAGTTCGCGGAACTGCGCAAGGTCGAGACGCAGGCGACCGGCGACTTTCTTCATCACCTTCGTTTGCGCGGCACCGCCGACGCGCGAGACCGACAGGCCGACGTTCACGGCCGGGCGGATGCCGCGGTAGAACAGATCGGATTCAAGATAAATCTGGCCGTCGGTGATCGAAATCACGTTGGTCGGAATATACGCCGAGACGTCGCCGGCTTGCGTTTCAATAATCGGCAGCGCCGTCAGCGAACCTCCTCCATATTCCTGATTGCGGCGGCAAGCGCGTTCGAGCAGGCGGGAATGCAGATAGAAGACGTCGCCCGGATACGCTTCGCGGCCCGGCGGGCGGCGGAGAATCAGCGAAATCTGCCGGTAGGCCCAGGCGTGCTTCGAAAGGTCGTCATAGACGACGAGCGCATCCTTACCTTGATCCATGAAGAATTCGCCGATTGCGGCGCCGGCGTACGGCGCGAGATACGAAAGCGAAGCTGGATCAGACGCGCCTGCAACCACGATGATCGTGTAGTCCATGGCGCCAGCCTCTTCAAGCTTGGCCTTGATGCGCGCGATCTTCGATTCCTTCTGGCCGATCGCGACGTAGACGCAAACGACGCCGGTCCCCTTCTGATTGATGATCGTGTCGACGCCGATAGCCGTTTTGCCGGTTTGACGGTCACCGATGATGAGCTCGCGCTGCCCGCGGCCGATTGGGACCATCGCGTCGATGGCCTTGATACCGGTCTGCAGT
>CAYYII010000149.1:0-2399 GCA_964471445.1 uncultured Gammaproteobacteria bacterium | reverse complement strand
CCGGGCGATCCTCATGCTGACCGGCGAACTCCGCCGCGCTGTCGAACGCCCGCGCCCATGAAACGAAGCATACTCATCCAAATCATCGTGGGCGTCGCCATGTGCGTCCTCCTGGTTGTCATCGTGTCAAAAGCCGTTTCGTCGCAGGACGCGCGTGCTGCGATCCAAACGATCACGTGGGTCGACCTTGCGCTCGGCGTTTTTGCGGCTGTAGGCATCAGCCTCCTCAAAGCCGCGCGCTTCGCCGTTTCGCTTCGCTTTCTGAACGTCCAAGCGTCGTTTCCACGCATCGCCTCTTCGTTCATGGCAAGCCAGCTCTTCACGCCGCTCCCAGGTGGAGAGCTCGCGCGAGGCGTCTTGTTGCATCACAAGCTCAATCTGGAACCGCGCGCGACGGTGGGCCCGGTGCTCCTCCAAGCTATGACCGAACTTGCAGCCGCGACCTGCTGCGTCGCCATTTCCGGACTCTTCATCTCCAAGCTCGGGCTCCTGCCGTTTGCTGGGCTCGTGGCTTTTCTCGGCATCCTCGTCGCGCCGTTCGTATTTGCCCGCACCACGACCCAAGTTGTCGCGTGGATTGGGAACAAGCTGCCGTGGATCCGGATCAAAAAAATCCGCTCGGCGCTTCAGGACTTCGGGGACTTCTTCTCATCCCGCCGCCCAGCATCGCGGCTCGGCTTAGGCTTCACGATTCTCCTTCTCGCGATCGCATCCCAACTCGTGGCCGCCGCGTTGCTCTGGACGATCGCGCGTCATGCCGGCCATCCGTTGGAAGCGTTCCAAGCCGTCTTCGCCGCCGCCCTCGCCGTCCTCATCCAAGGCGTACTCTCGCTGATTCCAGGCGGTCTCGGCGTGACAGAGGGTGGGCTTGCTGGTGTCCTCCGGGCCTTCGGAAGCCCGTGGTCCACTGCCGTCATCGTTACGATTCTCTTCCGGCTTGCGACCTTCGTACTACCACTCTTCATCGCCGCACTGATGTTTGCCGCGCTCTCGGGCCCCAAGCTGTTCAAAAAACTTCTGCCGTCCTGATATGCTTCGACTTTCCAGAAAATACGGCGTGCACCCAGCGCTCATTGCCCTCTTTTTTCTTGCCCTTCTTGTTGCTGGCACCGTTGCGGCTGGATTTTTGGTGCAGAATCTCAAGCTGTTCCAAGCGTTCGATCGGTGGGGCTATGAAAAACTGCAGAACGGCCCGCATCCGCTTTGGCTGGATGCGCTCATCACGCCCTTCAACTTCAACTTCATTCCTTGGCTGGGGCCGGTCTTCATGAGCTTCCTCTTCGTCATCGCGCTCGCCGCGCTGGCCTGGATCGCCGTGCGCCGGCATCGCGATGTGCCCTGGTTTCTGCTCGCGTGCGTTCTCGGCTTCGCCCTGGACCTCGCGCTCACGCAGCTCAGCGCCCTTCTCTTTTTCCGGCAACGGCCTTTTCTTTCGCTGCCGAATTCACTCTCGACGGCTTTCACGTCGATCTGGGTGAACTGGCCCTCGTTCCCTTCCGGACACACACGCGACACTGCACTCTTCATGACCATCCTCGCGGCATTCATCCCCAAATGGCGGTGGGTCTTCGCCGCCTTCGCCGTCTTCATCGCATTCTCCCGCGTGTATCTCGGCGCGCATTTTCCAACGGACGTCATCGCCGGCCTCGCGGTCGGGTACCTGATCGGCAAGATCGGGCTTTCGATCGTTGAAGAGATCCGTTCTTACCAAGAAAAAAAGAAGGCGGAGTATCGCGAGCTTCATCCCCGCTGACAAAAACCTATGACCTCCGCAACACTGATCTATAATCCGAACGCCGGAGCAAAGAAGCGGCTCGGCGCCCGCGACACGCACGCAACAATCCGGCAGATCCGGTACCTACTCCGCAAATACGGCATCGAAGCTGAGGAGAGGCCGACAACGGGTCCCGGAGACGCGCGCAGACTAGCGAGCGAAGCCGCCGTGGCCGGCGTGGAAACCGTGATTGTCGCCGGCGGCGACGGCACGGTTGGCGAAGCCGCCAACGGGTTGGTCGGAACCGAAACGGCGCTCGGCATTCTCCCGCTCGGCACCTTCATGAACGTGGCTCGCATGCTAACGATCCCCCTCGACCTCGAACAGGCCGTGATGGTGCTCCGCATGCGCCAGATTCGGACGATTGACGTGGGCCAAGTGCACTCGATCGGCGGAACGAGAATCGATGAGCCGTTGTATTTTCTCGAGGCCGCCGGCATCGGCTTGGAGGCCCGCTTCCAGCGCGGCGTCCTGGAAATGGAACGCGGGGATCCGGACGCGTTTTGGCGGCTGTTGAAAAGTCTGTGGAAGCCGCGGCGCGCGCCGATCCGGATCGAGCTCGACGAAGGCCGCGTATTCGAATCGCGGGCGCAAATCATCCTGGTCACGAACGGCCCGTATGAAG
>CAYYII010000148.1:0-2408 GCA_964471445.1 uncultured Gammaproteobacteria bacterium | reverse complement strand
TCAGGAGAATCAAGCCTGTCTGCGCGAGCGGATGTGAGAGCGCGGGCATCTTGTCGCTGAACAGGGTCCATTTGGCGAACAAGGGGACCGTCGCAAGGATGAGGAACACGAAGAGCGGACCGAGAAAGACGATCGGATGCCGCCGCAGGCAGCATTCGACGTTTTCTCCGGGGTGCTGGGTGAAGAGCTGATGCATCGACATATCAGAATGAAGGCGCTTGGATTTCCATGACCGGGACGGGCGTCATCCAAGAGACAGTCGCGAGAGCTTCCTGGGCGAAGAAGAGGATCAGAGCCGTGCCCGCGACGAATCCGAGCGTCGCCAAGAAGCCGATCGTGTTCTGCGCGCCGTACTTCGCGAGGTTGATGATGTTGGCCAGTGAGAAAAAAACGAACGACAGGAAAAAGATGGCGAAAGGAATCAGCAGGAAATACGGAGGGATGGAGATCATGGAAGAGGCCTCATCCCGGTGAATGCCGGGATTTTTCTGACCGGGATCCCGGCGTTCGCCGGGACGCGAGACTTTAAGGAAGATTTTCGACTTTGGTAGGCGCCGTCAGCCCGAGGTGGATGTAGGCAGCATCGGTGACCATACGGCCGCGCGGCGTGCGGTGGAGCAACCCGAGCTGGATCAGGTACGGCTCATAGATCGTCTCGATCGTCTCCATCTCTTCGGAACTGGCGGCCGCCAGGGCATTCAGTCCGACGGGACCGCCCGCGAACTTCGAGATGATCGTTTCGAGGATGCGCCGGTCGACCTGGTCGAGACCGACGGCGTCGATCTCGAGCATATGCAGCGCGCGATCGACAATGTCCACGGTTATCGTACCATCTCCGTGAAAGTCCGCGTAGTCGCGCACGCGCTTCAAGAGGCGATTGGCGACGCGCGGCGTCCGGCGCGCCCGTTCGGCGATGCGCATGGCCGCGTCGGGGCGGACCGTGCAGCCGAGCACGCCCGCGTTGCGCTCGACGATCAATTTTAAATCTTGCGGTTCGTAAAAATCGAGGTGATACGTGACGCCGAAGCGGTCGCGCAGCGGCGCAGTGAGGAGGGACAGACGCGTTGTCGCGCCAATCATGGTGAAACGGGGAAGATCCATCCGCAGCGTTCGCGCCGACGGGCCCTTGCCAATGATGAGGTCGAGCGCGAAATCCTCCATCGCGGGATAGAGCACTTCCTCGATCAGCTTGTTGAGGCGATGGATCTCGTCGATGAACAGGACGTCGCCTTCTTCCAGGTTCGTGAGGATCGCGGCCAAATCGCCGACGCGCTCGAGTGCCGGACCGGAGGTTGTGCGGACGTTCACACCCATCTCATTCGCAATAATGTGCGCGAGCGTCGTCTTGCCGAGGCCGGGATTGCCGTAGAGCAGCGTGTGCTCAATCGGTTCGCCACGCTTCTGGGCGGCACCGAGGAAGACGGCCAAGTGATCCTTGAGCTTCTGCTGGCCGACAAATTCCGAGAGCTTACGCGGCCGCAAACGCGCGTCGAAGGCATGCTCCGCCGGCTGGGGCGCGGGCGAAACCTCGCGCGGGGCTGCTTTCTCGACCGTTTCTTCCATAGTGATCCCATCGTAGGGGAGAAACGGCGAACGAAGCAAGCAAAAGAAAAAAGGACGGATCATCCGTCCTTGCACCAGACCTTGAGCTTCCCCATGCCGTGTTCCACGCGCGTCCAGATGGCCCCGTCGGCAATCCGTGAAAAGATCGCGCGGATGATCCGCGGATGCAGCCTGTCGCCCAGCTCTTCCGCCGAGGTGATGAACGTGTCGCTCGGAGAGCGCATCAGATATCCGTCGAACCGCTCGATGCACTGGAACGGTCGCAGTGCCATACTGTAGAGACTGAGGCGGAGATCGGTCCCGAGCCTGCCGCCCGGCGCCCCTCCTTCGGCCGGGAGATCGACGTGGTCGTTGATCACCGACAGGTACGGTCCGGGCTCATCCCCGAGAACATTGAACCGCTCGTGCAGCTTGTCGAGCGGCAATTGCTCGCGCACTGCCAGGCCCCAGGAGAAGATCGAGCGGGCCATCTGGCCAGTCACGTTGTCCGTATCCAGCTGGCGCGTCTTGCGAGCCAGCTCGAAGTGGGCAGCGCGTGCGCTCAGCGCGACGGACTGGTTGTTCAGGATGCGATCGCCCATTGCAAGGGCTTTCTCGACGGCGCCAAGGATCGCGGCAGGGAGAGTGGACGAAAGATTAGGGAGCATCTGCTTCTCCGGCAGGGGTGGAAGAAAGGGACGATGGCCGGAAGGTAGCTCGAAATCAGTGCAATGTCAAGATGGAAATCAAAAACCGCCGTGAAGCGGTTTTCGAGTCGCAAGGAAAAGCGGCGGACTTTTTGAAAAGCTCGTGGTACCCGGAGAGGGATTCGAACCCTCAAGCCCTTTCGGGCAGGGGATTTTAAG
>CAYYII010000147.1:311-2420 GCA_964471445.1 uncultured Gammaproteobacteria bacterium | reverse complement strand
GGGCGCGTCCAAGGTGGCCCGGTTCAGGCTGGGGCACGAGATCGACGCGCACATCCGCGCGCACCACGGGCGCGACCCCGAGAGCCTGATGGGCGACGCCATGGAGATCGCCATGCGCATGCCGCGGGCCAGCGCCATCTACGAGGCGTTTGCCAGCGAGCACCGGCCGCTGCTGGCCGACCTGAGCTGGAACGTGCACTATTTTTGGGGCGCGGGGCGGGTTCCGCCAAAGGAATAAATGGACCGTTTAATCAAATTGCTTGGATTGAACCGAAATCTTCACATCTACACGAGAACAGTTGTATTGGTCGCTGATAAGGAGTTTCCGCGCCGTGGGATTCACGTTGGCAATCTCGCGAATCAGATCGGCGCGCATGGAACACGACATGCCTTGGATTAAAATCGGGTTGGAGAAGAACGACCTGCCCTCGCGCAGCGCCGCGAGCGCGCGGTCGAGTTGTTCGCCGACTTCTCTCATAAAATCGGATCGCACACGCGAATCGTGCTTGATTTTCGACTGAGCCCATTCGTGCTGAAAATCCGCGCCCTTCCACGACATTTTCAAATTTCTGATTCCCGCAGCGATTAGGCGCGCCGGCGCAGCGAATAAATGATGGACCCCAACTTTGTGAACGCGATCGGCAAGGTGTGGGTCGTGTTCTGGACCGGCCTGGGCCTGGCGTCGGTCTTCTTCCCGTACGGCACGTCGCTAACGGGCAACGTGCTGACGACGCCCGTCTGGCTGTACGTCGTCGAGGCGGTGTTCTTCGCGATGTACACGCTCGGGCTCCTCTGGTCGTTCCTCGACCGCGTATTCCGCGAGCAGCACGTCTCGCAGTTCACGCGCCACCCCTCGCAGAAGATGCCGGTCGGCACGCGCCTGTTTGTGCCGTACATCTCGATCGTCGGCATGCTGTGCTCCGCCGTCGGCTTCTACATGCACCTGTCGTGGTCGCTGCGCAACCCCGGCATCGACACGCTGGCCGAGTTCATGGGCGCGGCCGGCGGCTACGTCTCGGAGGGCTACGCGTCGGCGTGCGCCGTCAGCATCGCGATGCGCGTCGTCACCGGCGCCACGTTCATGGCGATGCTGCTGGCCGACGCGGGGCAGCGCGCCGCCGCCGACCTGCTGCGCATGCACATCGAGGTGCACCACGGAATAAAAATTGTCCAAACGTATTTATTCGCTCGGCGCGTAGTTGCGCTGGCACAGCGCGTCCCAGGTTCGCTGCAGGTGCGTCGCGTCCTCCGGCGACTCGGTGAGGTTGAACAGCACGAGCATCGGCGCTCCGAACACGTTCTTGCCCTTCGCGCCGACCGCGCCCATCTCGGCGATCTTCACGCGCATCGTGGCGACGTCGCCGCCCAGCCCGCGCAGCTCCCTCATCAGCACGGGGTGCAGGTCCCAGCCCTCGTCGGCGACCACGGGCACGAAGAGGTGCAGGTGCGCCTTCTGCTGGAAGAGGAACGCCTCGGTCTTCTCGGGGTCGTTGAACGCCACAAGACGCAGGCCCATCTTGAACGGCGGCAGCGCGGCCGCGAGCGAGACCTTCGGCAGCTTGAACTCGTCGAGCTTCACCGTCTCAAAGTTGATCGGCGCCAGCATCTCGGCAAACTTCTTGCCGACCCACAGGCGCGGCCACTTGCACACCGGCTGGCGCATGGGGTTGTCGACGTCCGCGAGCTCGCGCGTGTCGCTCGCCTCCTTGTCGACGCCGCCCTTGACGCCGAGGTAGCCCCACGGCTGCATCAGGATCGTCTGCAGGAAGCGCCGCCACAGGCCGAGAATCTCGCCGAACTTGTCGCCGACGGGCACGACCTTCTTGTCGACGCGCGGCAGGCACAGCATGTCGGAGACGGACGACAGCCGCACCAGGATGTTGTACGGCGTCTTGCCGAGCGCGCCCTCGAGGCTGAAGTCGGCCACGAGCGACTTCTCGCCCTGGAACTCCCTCGTCAGAACCACCTGGTCCTCGAACGAGGCGTCGTCGCCGCCGGCCAGCTGCCACTGCGCCCCGATGCGCACGCGGATCGCGGTGTCGGACACGCACTCGTCCTCGTCCGTCTCCTCGATCTCGACCTCGCCGCCGACCATCTTGCGCAGGGGCT
>CAYYII010000147.1:0-301 GCA_964471445.1 uncultured Gammaproteobacteria bacterium | reverse complement strand
CAGGGGCTCGCCGTTGCGCATGATCGGCGTGACGGACATCGCCTCGTAGTTGACGTACTCGATGCCCGTCTTCTTGCTCGGGCTCGACACGCCAAGCAGGCCCGTCAGCATCAGCACCTGGCCCTTGCTGAAGAGCGACTTGTTCGTGTTGATCGTCATCTCGCCCGGCAGCGGGATGTTCTCGACGAACTTCTTGTTCTTGCCGTCCTTGCGGTACACGGGCACGGTCGGCGCCCTGCCCATGTGGTCGGCCAGCGACTTCTGGAACAGAAGCCGCACCCACGCCTCGCACGGCGAGAAC
>CAYYII010000146.1:0-2427 GCA_964471445.1 uncultured Gammaproteobacteria bacterium | reverse complement strand
ACATAAAAATCCGCAAGCCTGAGGCTTACGGACACAGGTAGGGCTTGGGATCGACCGAGATCCAATCACGTTGTAGCCGGAAATGGAGATGCGGGCCGGTCGTCCACGGACCGGACCCAGGTGCACCGATCGCGCCGCCCGAGAGACCGATCACGTCTCCGCGCCCTACGTACTGGCCCTTGACCACGTGGATGCGGCTGAGATGCCCGACGTAATACGTCCAGCGCCTGCCGAAACGGATCGTGACCGCGGCCGCATGATCTTGATCGATCACGGGCTCAAGCATCACGACCTTGCCATTGGCCGAAGCGCGGATCACCGTCCCGACCTCGGCCGGAATATCGATCGCGTCGTGATCGCCGACTTGCGACTTGAACGCATAGTTCGGATCATGAAATCCGGCGGAGACATGGTGGTGCCCGTCGCCCATCGGCCACGCAAGGCAACCGACGCCGAACGGCAGATCCTTTGAACGCGGGCGCCGCAACGTTGCTTTGAAATCCGAATGGCCGCAGGAACTTTGGCCGATGAAGACCAGCAAGACGAGCGTTCTTGCAAAGTGCATCGGTCACCTCCTTCCCTTTACCATGAATGACGCGCTACAAACCGTCAAACCGCGCCTTCTCGTCGACGGCCGCGCCCTCCTCGAACCGTCAAGCGGCGGCGTGTTCGAGTACGCCCGAAAACTGACAACGGCGCTCAAAGCTTCGGAGCGTTTCGAGGTGGAAGTGTGGGCGAATGCCGCGCGACCCCGCGCGACCGAAGGCATCGATACGCTGACGCGTTATCCGAACAAGCTCCTGCATCTCGCCATGCGCATCTGTGGTGCGCCGAAGATCGATTGGCTTGGCACCAAAGCACCGGCCCTCTGCTGGCTTCCGAACCCGCATTTCATGGCCCTGTCCCCTTCCGTTCCGCTGGCCCTGACGATTCATGATCTGACATTCGAAACGTATCCGGAATTTTTTTCGGCGAAACAGCGGCTGCGGCACGGGATCGTCGAACCGGAAAAGCAGGCCCGCCGCGCGCAACTCGTCTTGGCCGTGTCGGAAACCACGAAGCGCGACATGATCGAGCGTTGGAGGCTGCCGCCGGAACGCATCCTCGTCACCCACGAAGGTGTCGCCACGGATTTTTTTGATCCACCGCCGCACACCGACATGCGTCGCACACGCGAAAGACATCGCCTGCCGGAGCGCTTCATCCTCCACGTCGGCGCCCTCGAGCCCCGCAAGAACCATCTCGGCTTGCTTGAAGCCTATCACCAGCTTCATCAGCAAGAGCGCCATGCAGAACTTGGCTTGGTCTTGGCCGGCCCGCCCGGATGGAACAACGCGGCCATTCTCCAAGCGATCCGCCGCAGCCCGTATCGCGGCGATATCCGAATTCTCGGCTACGTCAGCGACATGGAGCGCCGCTGCCTCTACCGCCTCGCGTCCGTATTCGCCTTTCCTTCCTTCTATGAAGGGTTCGGCCTGCCGCCGCTCGAAGCGATGGCATCCGGATTGCCCGTTGTCGCTTCGCACGCGGGCGCGCTCGGCGAAATCATCGAGACAGCCGGCCTGCTGACCGATCCTTATCGTCCGACCGAAATTGCCGCCGGCCTCGAAGCGGTCCTCGACTCCCCTGCATTGGCGGATCTCTACATCGCGCGCGGGCGCGAACGCGCGAAATGTTTCAGCTGGCAGGCCTGCGCGAAAAAGACGGAAGATGCGCTCCTTGGTCTCGTGACGTAAAAAGGCTCCCGTGCAGCGGGAGCCTTTTCGTAGCAGAGGCGCTTATCCGGTTTCCGATGTGTTCGTGCCCGAGTCCGCACCGGCCGGCGCGGAACCCGTGCTTCCCGTGCCCGATGCCGATCCGGTGGCGTCCGGATCGGTCGGGGGTGACGCGCTCGAGGGCGGCATCGAGTCCTCCGTCCCAATGGGGGGACCGGGACGGCGATCGTCGATACCAAGGATCCAATACTCGAACGGCAAATCTTGAATGGCCGGCTGAGCCAGGTGGAGAGTGAAGTTGCCTTCACCCTTTTCTCCGATCCAATACCCTCCGCCCGGATCTCCGAGGAAGGAGACGAAGACTTTGGCATTGGATGTCATGAAAGGATTTTGGACGACCGTCGCGGCGTAGCCGGAAGGCACGAGGCCTTCGGAAACGCTGGACGCCGTTTCGGATTGCACGAGCGTGAGATTTTCAGCCTGCACGGTTTTCGTCTCCACTTTTTGTGCGGTCAAGTAGCCATCCGCGCTCAAGCTCCACAAGCCCGTCGTCGAAACGATGGCGGAGACGTTCGAGAGCGTCGAGTTCTTGAAGTCGAGAAGCGTTTCTCCCGAGATCGTGAGGGCTGCGCCCGCCGTGGACGCATCGACATGCGTCGGACCGTTCCACCACGAAGGGTTCACGAAGACGGTGATCGTGCCGACGCCTGTG
>CAYYII010000145.1:0-2428 GCA_964471445.1 uncultured Gammaproteobacteria bacterium | reverse complement strand
ACCCGATCTCTTGATCCGCGTCCCCGGCGTGTCTCTTTTCGGCGAATGGATGTATGAAGCCGTCGACATCAAATCCTCGCGTCAGCTGAACGACGTCCATCAGCTGCAGATGACGTTCTACGCTCTCCTTCTCAAGAAGATCCAGGGCGTGAAGCCGGAAGAAGGCAAGATCATCAACGTCGACCGCGCTTGGCTGTCCTTCCCGATCGAAGACGCCGAAGGCCCGTTTTTTGAAGCGCTTGAAAAGATCATCGCGATCCGCGCGGGCGAGAAACCGGAAGCGCTCTTCACGTCCGCTTGCAAGGATTCGCCGTGGTACGAGGAATGCAAGCGCGAGGCCGAAGCGCGCGATGATATCGGGCTGATCTACAAAATCTATAAAAGCGAATATCGACGTTTGCGCGACGCGGGTTTCACGACGCTGACGTCTTTTGCCGGAGCGGATCTCGCGACGATCCAAGAAACGGTGACGGGCATTTCCGATCATCGCCTCGAACGGCTCCATCTGCAAGCGCAAGCGCTGCATGGGAAAAAGATCACGCGCCTCGAAGAACCCGGCTTGCCGGACGTTCGGACGGAACTCTTTTTCGACATCGAAGGCGATCCGATGATCGGCGTGGAGTACATGCACGGCCTGTTGGTCCGAGAGAACGGCGTTGATCGGTATGAAGTGTTCACGGCCGAGAAACCGGAAGACGAAGGAAAGGCATGGATCGCGTTCTGCGATTTCATCGAAAGATACGAAGGCGCGCCGATCTATCATTACGGCTGGTACGAGCTCGACGCGATCAAGCGCTTGAGCGCCAAGCACGGCGTTTCGCGCAAGGCGGCTTCGACGCTCGATCGCATCAATATGATTGATCTCAATCGTGTCGTGCAGCGTTCCGCGATTTTTCCGCTCTATTTCTATTCCTTGAAAGACGTCGCCAAGTATCTCGGCTTCCGCTGGCGCGCCTCCGATGCGTCCGGCGCCAATTCCGTCCTATGGTTTCAGGAATGGTGCGACAAAGGGGACCGCGCCTTACTGCAAAAGATCACCGACTATAACGAAGATGACGTGCGCGCGACCGCGCATCTGAAAGACTGGCTGGTTTCAGGCGCATAAAAACCGCGCCAGGGAGGGCGCGGTCGATGTCAGCTTTCTTTGCGTGCGGTCGCGGACGGAACGCGCGCCTGCCAGAGATCGAAGTAACTCTCCGCATGGTACGGCTCGGGCAGACCCATCTTTTCGAGCGCCGCTCGCGCGCGTGAGGCGGAGGTGGCGTTCGGGGCGCGCACTTCGATGAAGTTGCCCAGACCCGGAATCGAATCCCGCGCGATCAGGAGGTCGCCGGCGTGGAAGAATGCTCGGAGCTTGGAGAATTCCGCGACGACGTCGTAATCGTCCGTGAACCACGCTTCCGCTTGGGGATCCAGCTCGATCGGCTGCGTCACGGATCGAACGCCGACGCCCGGCACGGACGCGAGAAAGGGTCCTTTGTAGGTCAGGAACAACGCGCCGTTCTCGGAACGGAGGCGCAACATCTCGCCGTTGCTCCGACTTTTCTTTGGTTTCAGGAAACAGTCCGTCTGTCTGAAGGTCGCGCCGAGGCGCTGTCCGCCCACGAGATGATGGATCATCTCGTCGTCCAAGTGCCCGCGCGCCTTGCTTTGGCACTGAAGGGCACCGGCGCCTGCGGCCTCGGTCGCGGCGTCGTAGCGCGACTCGATGATGACGTCGGCGAACGCCGCCGCCGGGGTGATGAACTCGCGCGCAGCTGGCAGTACCGTGTTGAAGTACTGATCCAGCACGACGCGCGAGCTCTGCTTGGTGCGGCCGGCCGGGCCAGCGTCGCGGAACAGGCGGCGCAAGAGCGCGCTGTGTACGTCCGTCTCGAGATAGATCGCGTAGTCGACGAGCGGCTGGATTTCGGGCCGAAGCGCGAACAGGCCGTCGACGATCACGAAGGGCGCCGCAACGAATGCTTCCTTGCCCGCGCGCTCGCCGGTCGTGAAGTCGTAGCACGGAATGTCCAAACGTTTGCCGACCCGCATCTTTCCGAGATCGGCGGCCGCGCGCGAAAGTTCGACGGCGGACGGGTGATCGAAATGCGGCGCTTTCGCGGCCCGCCGCTCCTGCGCGCCGAGATAGTAGTTGTCGAGCGGCAGAACGGAGACGAGCGGCTTTCTCTCTCCGGCATTCAAGCGATCTTGAAGCTCCCGGATGAAGTGGCCTTTGCCGGACGCTGAAGCGCCGACGACGGCCACGATGGATATTCCACCGATGACCCAGGACTTTTTCGAATACGTGTATTCAAAGCGCAGCACGTTGTCTCCAAACCTCTGGGATCCATCCAGATCCCTCAGCTGTGAAAAAGCGAAGGACATGCCAAAAAGCAGAGGAATTCCGCGGCCTAAAACGGACCTGAACGCAGATAACCGCGCTCAA
>CAYYII010000144.1:0-2487 GCA_964471445.1 uncultured Gammaproteobacteria bacterium | reverse complement strand
GTAGGCCACGGGCGATCGCTCCGCCCGCACGGCGTGGTGCCACAAGAACAGCCCGGCGGAAGCGGCAAGACCGATCATGAGGAGAATAAAAATGCGCGTCGTGCGGCGAAACATATCAGACGATGAGTGGCAGCTTGGCGAGCTCGACGTCCTGTCCGGTAATGATCTGTTCGATGCGGTAGGTGCCGTGCGTCGGAGCCTCGATGAAACCGTTCCATGCCATGCGCGCGAGACCGCCGGATTCGACCCAGTCGGACAGCCATTCGTTCACATATCGCGGATCGCCTTGCGGTGTGCCGCCGCCGACCGTGCGCAGCCAAAGCTCATTAAAGCGTTCCTGGGAGCCGATCGGCGGCGAAATAATAATCGGCAAGCCAAGGCCCGTATAAAAAGACAGCTCGCTCGGCTTCGTCCAGAGAACGTCGGTGTGCCGTAGAACCTGGTCGAATTTCCGGAAATACGAAGGACGATCCGGATACCACAACACACGCACGCCTTCCCCCAAATCCCCGCCGAGACCAATGCGGATCAACTCATCCTTGAAGTAGGCGGCCACGTCCTTCCGTGTGCCCGCAACGAGGTTCAGCATGATCTTGCCGCGTCGGATTTTCTCGCGCAAACTCTTCGCGATATCGACTCCCAGTTCTCGTTGCGCGCCCGCGCCGCCAATGCTGAACGTCAGTGTCAGTGGGTGCGTTGGTACACGAAGGCAGTTGACCGCTCCGATCGCAGCCTTGAGCGCTTCTCCATATTTCGAATAGAAAATACCGTTGGGATCCAGGTGACAGATGCGCTCACCGAGATCCTTGCGAATGACGTCGGCTGCCGGCCCGCCGATCAAGTCTTTCGAGAGCGGGAAGCCGGTCAGGTAGATATTTTCGGAACGGACGCCATAGAGCTTGAGACGCTCGACGACGCGGCCGTTCGAGGCGAAATATTTGATGCGGCTACGTTTCGGATCGCGCGCCACCCACGCACGGCTGATATCCGCGTCGGTGGTGACAAGATAGATATCTTCCGGATAATCGAAAACCTCGGCGGCGAAGGCCGGCAGGAAAAATGTACAGACGAGCGGAATCTTGCGGCGTCCGCCCAGCTTTTCGATCAAGTCGCGCGCGAGCCCTTTCTTTTCAATCAAATGATACATCTCATGCACTTGCAGGCTCGGGGCGGACAAATCCCGACGGGGATAGAACGGCTTGATTGCCTGAAGCGTATCGAACGCCTTCCAAGCCAGTTCGCCGATGAGCGGCACGCGCTTGAAACGGGAAAACCCTTCGTACAGGCTGCGGCTTTGCGTCCACAACTTCTTGTCGCGTTCCGGAATGCCCGCATAGGCGTTGGCAACGATCGCGTCGCCGTACGCCAAATCGCTGAGCGCGTGCGAAGCGCGCTCATGACCGTACCCCATGTCGACAGTCACGACCCAGGCTTTGCGAAGTTGATGTGCGGGCATAATCAGCGTTCGACAAGGGCGACAAGCGTCGCTCCCCCGTCGGCGGTTTCCCGAAAACGCAGCACGAGCGGATGCGCTCTCAGCGCGCGATGAAGCGTTTCGCGCAAACGTCCTTCCCCTTTGCCATGAATGATCCGGATCGCGCGTTCTCTTCGGGTGAATGACGCGTGCAACAACCGCTCGGCAGCTTCAAGGGCCTGGTCCGCATACAGGCCGTGCAGATCGGTTTCCGGCACGTCGCCGCCGGCTTCGGCCAGGAACAACAAGGCTTCGGGGTCGTCAGGACTCTTCATGCTTTCAGTATAACAAAAAACGCGCCGCAGGGTGACTGCGACGCGGAGAAAGGAGGTACACATTCGACAAGACGAGGATTTCGCTCACGATCTCGGCTTCAACGGAACTCTCCGCGGCCGAAGTCGACGTCGGGCGCATCCAGATAGGGTTCGGGCATCTTCCCGCGTTGGAACGGGAGGAGTCTCGCCCGACCGTCTTCCGTCTGATCTCGATGAATGAGCGTAACGTCGTCCGGGATCGGGAAATCCCGCGGCGGGACGATGAACGAGACGCCGTCTTCCGGCACGGGAAAAGCCGCTTCCATGAACGCTTCCCAGATCGGCAGCGCCACGCCGCCGCCCGTCGCCTTCTTGGCAATCGGAGCCGGCGTATTACGACCGATCCAGACGCCGACCGTGAGATCGGCCGTGCCGCCCATGAACCACACATCTCGATTGCTGTTGGTGGTCCCGGTCTTTCCGGCAACCGGGCGAAGCAGGTACTGGGCCCGCTTGCCGGTACCAAACCTGACGACCCCGCGCATCAATTCCGTCATCGCGTACGCGTCCCCGGCGGGGACGGCTTGGGTCTCGGGACGCACCGGCACCATGAAACCGTTGATGGTCTCGAGAACGGCTCGCCCTTGCGCATCGCGAACGAACGTCTTCACGTTCTTCACGAAGATGCCGGGCGGATACCCGTCTTTCTGCACAGCCATGCTCCGACCATTCGACATGATCGCCGCATAGCCTGCGGTG
>CAYYII010000143.1:0-2489 GCA_964471445.1 uncultured Gammaproteobacteria bacterium | reverse complement strand
GACACGCATGTTGGAAACGCTCAAACGGCACTTCGGCTACGACCGCTTCCGCCCGCTGCAGGAAGATATCATCCGGCATGTCATGGAAGGAAAAGATTGCCTGGCGCTCATGCCGACGGGCGGAGGCAAGTCCTTGTGTTTTCAGTTGCCCGCGCTGCTCTCGGGCGGCCTGGCGATTGTCGTGTCTCCGCTCATCGCGCTCATGAAGGACCAGGTCGATCAACTCACGACCAACGGCATTCCGGCCGCCTATCTCAATAGCTCGATTTCGGCGTCTGAAATCGCCGCCGTCATGCGCAGGGCGCAAGCGGGCGAGCTCCGTCTGCTCTACATCGCGCCGGAACGCTTGTCGATCCCGGAGTTCCGTCACTTTCTCTCGACGCTGGACGTGCGGCTCTTAGCGATTGACGAAGCCCACTGCATTTCGGAATGGGGCCATGACTTCCGCCCCGAATACGCGAACCTGAAGATCCTGCGCACCGAATTTCCGAACGTGCCGACGATCGCGCTCACGGCTACGGCCACAGAAAGCGTGCGCGCGGACATCATCCGCCAGCTGCATTTGCGCTCGCCGCGTATCTTCATCTCAAGCTTCAATCGGCCCAACCTGACCTATTCGGTCGTACCGAAGAAAAAGGGCTCCGAGTCGCTCTTCGCCTTGCTTGAAAAATACCGAGGCGAGAGCGCGATCCTCTATTGCTTCTCCCGTAAAGACACGGAAGCGTTGGCGGCCGAACTTCGGAAGCGGGGATTCAAAGCGGCCGCCTATCATGCCGGGCTTTCTGCTGACCTGCGCGCACGGACACAGGAGCGTTTCATCGCGGACGATCTCGACATCGTCGTGGCTACGATCGCCTTCGGTATGGGGATCGACAAGCCGGATGTGCGCTTGGTCGCGCACTGCGATTTGCCGAAATCGGTCGAGGGCTATTACCAGGAAACCGGGCGCGCGGGACGCGATGGCTTGCCGTCGGAATGCGTCCTATTTTTCTCCTACGCCGACAAGCGGAAGCAGATGTATTTCATCGCGATTATGGAGGCCGGACCACAGCGCGACCAGGCACGGCAGAAATTGGACTCGGTCATGCGCTACGGGGAACTTCGTGAATGCCGAAGAAGCTATTTGCTCAGCTATTTCGGCGAGACACGTCCGGCGGTCTCCTGCGAAGGTTGCGATGTCTGTCTTGGCACCGTCGCTCGTGTCGAATTTCCGAAGCCAGCCGCCATCAAAAGCTCCCCCGACCATGCGCTCTTTGAGCATCTGCGCGCGCTCCGCAAGCGCCTGGCCTACGCCCAGCACGTGCCGCCGTACATGATCTTCGGCGATGTCAGCTTGAAGCAGATGGCGTCGACGCGTCCGGCAAGTCGCGAAGAATTCGCCTCGATCAGTGGCGTAGGGCAGAAAAAACTCGAGATGTTCGGCGAGACGTTTTTGGACGCGATCCGCAGCTATGCTGGATAGCCTGATATTGCTAGGCTGAAGCCATGAAGATCGCCATCATCGGGGGCGGGGCGGCCGGACTCATGGCCGCCGCCGCGATCCAAGAACGCAACACCGAAGCCGACGTCATCCTGATCGAGAAGAACAACGGCTTGGGTAAGAAAGTCATCATTTCCGGCGGCGGGCGCTGCAATGTCACGACTGGTCTGCACGACATTCGTGCGGTGCTTTCGAAGTATCCGCGTGGCGGGAAATTCTTGAATTCCGTCATGCGGCGTTTCCCGCCCGAAGCGGTGTACGCCTGGTTTGAGGATCATGGGGTGCCGCTCAAGATCGAGGATGACTTGAGGGTCTTTCCGCAATCCAACGACGGCCACGACATCGTCGGAGCGTTCGAGCGATTGTTCGAAGATTCCAACGTGCGCGTTTGGCTGAACCGCCATGCCATCAAGATCGAGCGTCGTGAAAACGTCTATGTCATTTCTTTCAAAGATGGGGAAACACTGGAGGTGGATCGCGTGATCCTGACGACAGGCGGGCAGGCCTTCCGCCATACCGGCTCGACAGGGGACGGCTACGCGTTCGCCGAAGCGCTCGGTCATCGCATCACGTCGCTCGCGCCCAGCCTGAATTCTTTTTTTACCCGCGAAACGTGGCCGAAAGAAGTATCAGGCCTCTCGTTCGAAAAAGCTCGCTTGCGGACGCGGTTTGAAAAAACATATGAATTCACGGGGCCGTTCCTTTTCACACATCGCGGTGTCAGCGGTCCGGCGGTCTTCGCACTTTCAAGCCTTGTCGCCTTTGAAACCTATGACGCGGCGCGGCCCATGAAGCTTTTGATCGATATCTTTCCGGATCTTTCTGAAGATGAATTGATCCAGAAACTCGAGGCCGCGTTCGCCGCGTATGCGAAAAAGCTGCTCGGAAACGTCCTGGACTTCATGATGTCGAAATCATTGGCGGAAGCCCTCTGCCGCGACCTGGAGCTCAATGCGCACGTACGCGCGGCCGAAGTCGCCAAGAAGGATGCACGTCGGATCACGGCCTG
>CAYYII010000142.1:0-2500 GCA_964471445.1 uncultured Gammaproteobacteria bacterium | reverse complement strand
CTCCGCGATTCCCCCGGCCGGTCCGGGCGTCGTCTCGGTCGTGGTCTACGACCTGCACGCCTTGGCCACCATGAGCTTCGCCGGAACGAACATCAGCCTCATGCCCAAGACCGGTCTCAAGCTGTTCTTCGCGGCCATAGAGGAGGAGATGCCAGACCCGAGCCTGCTGACCATCGTATTCCCGGACAAGGGCGCGAAGGACCGCTTCGGCGAGATGGAGGTCGTGCTCGAGGCGCAGGCGCGCTTGAAGTTCCAGGTCGCCGTTTGCGGCAAGAATCGTGTCGGCGACCGCGGCCGCCGCGTGGTCCTGATCGACGATCTGATGCGCAGCGGCGTCACGCTCTACAATTGCGCCGGGATGCTGCTCATGGCCGGCGCTCTCTCGGTCGATGCATACATCACGCACGTGATCTTCGAAGAGAGCGGCTGGCGGCGCATCAACGGCGATGTCATCCGTCGCGTCTACACGACCGATTCGATCGGACCGAGCGCCCGCGTTCTGCGGGAGAATCCGCATGTCACGGTGCTCAGCCTGGCCGATTCGATCTTCAACACCTTCGTCGAAGACTAAGGAGAAAGCATGATCCGCATCGTCGTTGGTTCCACGAGTCCCATCAAGATCGCGGCGATTCAGGAAGCCGCCGAACAGCTCGGTCTCCGCGTCACGGTGCACGGCATCGACGCCGACTCGGGCGAGCTCTCGCAGCCCCTCGCGTTCAGGACGATGCACGGCGCGCTCACTCGAGCGCAGGAGGTGTCCATGATGCCCGAATGGGACATGGCGATCGGCATCGAGAATGGCATTTCGCTGGAATCGCAGGTCTTCGTCGATCTCGCCTACGTCGCCATACTCATGCCCGACGGAAGCAGCACGCTCGAACCATCCGAATCCGTTCCAGTGCCTACCGATCTGGCGCTCGCCGTGCTGTCCTGCAAGCAGCGTCAGACCATCGGTCAGCTCGAAGCGGCCCGCAGCGGCTGCGACCACGCCGATCCTCACCGCGTCTGGACCAACGGACGCACCGACCGCAAGACCATCCTGGTCGCGGCCGTTCAGAAGGCTTTGAAGCGCGTCATGAACGCGCAAGGAGATTCCAAGTGATCATTCCCCAGACCTACGAAGTGACCCTCGCCGGCATCGCCTGCACGCTCCCCGTCCGCCGAGTCGCTCACGGCGTCCACATCGCCTACTTGCACCTCAAGGAGCAGGGGGAGGAGCTGACCAAGGCCGTCGCCGTGGCGCTCGCCGAGTTCATCCCGGCCAATGCTGACATCATCGTCACGCCGGACGGAAGCAAGGCGCTCGGGCTCTACGTGGAGCTCCAGCGACTGACCGGTCTGCCCGGCGTCATCTGCCCGAAGCAGCGCACGGACTACATGGTCGACGGCTGCATCTCGGTCTCCACCGCCAGCATCACGAACCCGTCGAGACACGACTTCCATCTCTCCAGGGCGGCCGTGGCGCTGATCTGGGGGAAGCACGTCGTGTTCGCGGACGACATCGTCTCAAAGGGCGGTACGAAGGACGCCATCACGGCCATGCTGATGGCCGCGGGCGCGGCGAGCATTACCTTCATCGCCGTCGGCACCGAGGGTGAGCGGCGCGACGACGTGCATGCGCTTCATCACTTCCCGGTCTTCTTCGAGAACGCCTAGAACGACCGCGCCCCGCACCCTCTCATGGATGCGGGGCTTTTCATTTACGCTGTTTCCATTTTTCGACCGATGCTCCAAAGCAATTCAAACGTTTGCCGCATCATTTCCGAAAGCGCCCGGCTTTGCACAACCCAGGCCAAGCCTTCGTCTTTCACCGTGAAAAAAGCCGTAAAATCGTCCCAAAACATGATGGAACAGCGAAAGGTCATTTCGCGCGGCAAAAATTTAGCCTCTCGCAGCTCGCGCGCATGAGATGCGAAAGAGTACCGCTTCATTTCACGAGCTTCGACCCGAAGACTCCTGAGACGCACGTTCGCTTTCACGCGCCGGCGCGTGAAATGGAACTTCTCTCCCAGGATTTCCTGAAGGTCTTTCGCTGACACGATTTCATAGACCAGTTTTTCTTTTGATGCGAGGGCCTGGTGGAAAATTTCCGTCATGCGTTCGCGCTCGTAGACCCGAATCCGGGCCACCCCGCCTTCTTCGGTGCGCAGTTTCTGGAGGAAGGGGACGATGCCCGCGGCTTCCTCCGCTTGGCGTTCAAGCAAGCGCCGCAAGACAATCGGGTCCTCCGCTTGATAGAGATGACGGCTCTTGCGCTTTGTGGTGGCGACCAAGCCCGTTTCCGCCAGGCGCGACCTGATCGATTGCACGGTCGTGACAGGAAGGCCGGCCGCTTGGGCAATCGGCGTGAGCGTCGCTTGGCCGAGCGGCAGGAGCGCAAGATAGACCGTTTGTTCTTTCGCATTCAAGCCGAAACGCGACAAGACTTCGGAGATTTCTTTTCGCCGCGCATTCGTCATCAAGGAAACCGGCATAGTTACGATAGTTTTCGTAAAAATTA
>CAYYII010000141.1:0-2539 GCA_964471445.1 uncultured Gammaproteobacteria bacterium | reverse complement strand
CGAGCGGCATGCAGTCGCGCTCTTGCACCATGATCGTCGACTGCCCGAACGTCACGACCCCGAGCCCGGCCGTCACACAATCGTGCACCCCTTCGCCCACCTGCACTGCCGATTTGTGGTACTGCACGCAATGGAACGCCTGCTCGGCCAGCGGCGCCCAAACACGTTTCTGCACGATGACGACGGATTGCCCGACGGTCGTCACTCCGAGCCCGGAGACTACCCAGTCCTGCACCCCGCCGGCGACCGAACCCTCATGCGCGGCTGACAGCTGGTATTGCACCCAGTGGAACGCCTGCTCCGCGAGCGGCAACCAGACCCGCTTCTGCAACATGACGAACGATTGCCCGAACGTCGTAACGCCGAGCCCGGCGACGACGCAGAGCTGCACGCCGCCTCCGACGGAACCATCTTGCAGCGCTGATACCTGGACGTGCCAGGATTGGAACGTTTGTTCTCCGAGCGGCGCGCAATCGCGTTCCTGCAGCTTGACCTTCGACTGCCCGAATGCCGTGACGCCAATGCCGACGACCTACCAGTCGTGCACGCCTCCGGCCACCGGAACGTCCTGCACCGAAGATTCCTGGTATTGCACCCAGTGGAACGCCTGTTCAAATGGCGGCCAGACCCGCTTCTGCAACATCACCAACGATTGCCCGAACGTCTCGACCCCGAGTCCGGCAACCACGCAGACCTGCACGCCGTAAGAAACGCAAAACGCTCCCGAAAAGATCGGGAGCGTTTTGATATTCTCATTTGAAAAAGCGCATCCGAGCAAGGCAAGCGTGAGCTCGTTGCTGCAGATGCGCGAAGTGGGGGTTAGGAGCTCTTGTAGAAGCCCGAGCGGTACTTCTCGGCGAAGAGGTCGTCGATGGCTTCGACCGAACCCGTGATCCCCTGGGCATCGAGGTGCTGTCGCGCGCGCTCTTCACGGTCGAAGACGCTCATCCTGAGCCGCCACCCCGGAGGTCCTCCAGAAAGGGCGCAATAGATCTTCGGGCCGGCGACGATGATCGCGAAGAGGCCGTAACAGGCCTCGAAGACCGTCTCCGCGCTCGGCGGCATGTTGAATTCCTGATCGTCGCCGACGACGAAGGCGTGACCGGCGTCCGCGCCGTTCGCACCGCGAACCTCGGTGGACGTCGAGTACTTTGCGAGAAACTCCGCGAACTTGCCTTTGAAGGACATGAGACCTCTCATGGACGATTGCCACGATCCTCGTGGCACGGGGCGACCGATCGGTCGACGCGACGTCGGATCAAGAATCCGACTGCTCCAGCGCGCGGCAACCGCGCTCCCGGGGCAGATGAGATCTTCATCCAATGGAACGTGAAAGAATATCGCGCATAAGAGAAAATGTCAAGATACCAGGTCGTAGGCCGTTTAAGGCCTGTACAAGGGCGATATCGACAGAACGGAGACGTAGGCTATACTCGAATCACTTGCGCTTATTCATCATTTGACGGTTCAGGTATGCAGACTCAAGACGGTGCGCCGTCCACACATCTTCCCCGCACGGATCGGATCAAGCTCCTGTGGAGCCTGGGACTTTCACTGTTCTGGGTGATTTTTTTGTGGGGTTGCTTTACCCGCGGTTTCTACGCGTTTGGACTGAACGCGTTCCTTTATCTCGCGGGCCTGCTCGCGCTCTTCTTGTGGACCATGCGGCGCGAAGGGCTTTCGCTGCGCAAAAACCTTTCTTGGATTTTCCCGTTGAGCCTGATCGTCCTGAGTTACGCGCTGTACGACAACCCGTTCCTGAAAGGCGCGAGCCTGTTGGCGCTTCCGGCGATGTTCGTGCTTTTTTATAACGAGTCTTTCCTGGCCGCGCACGGCCGGCCGCGCTGGAGCGGCAAGGCGATCGAGATACTCGTCTGGCGCAGCTTGTCGGTCGTGACCCATATCCGCAAAGCCGGCGATCTCATTGAGCGTCTCGTCTCCTCCAAGACCCGAAAAGAATCGGCGACTGCCAAGCGTGTCGCCATGGGCATCGGGCTCTTCTTGTTACTCGCGCTCGTGGTCGTGATCCCGCTTCTTTCGTCCGCAGATACGCAGTTTGCCGCCTCCATCGGCTTCGTGAACGATTGGCTCCGCAAGCTATTTTCGACCGTGCTCTTCGGAAAAGTCCTTCTGTTCTTCCTTCTTTCCGTCGGAACGATCGCCGCGTTATGCGCCTGGGCCAGGCCGTTCCCGCACCCCGCGGCCGAAACCGGAACCAAGCATGTCGATCCGATCATCTCCGGCATCGTGCTGGGAGGTGTGCTCGTGCTGTATGCGCTCTTCCTTTGGATCCAGCTCGGCCACCTCTGGGTTGGCAAGCTTCCGATCGAGTTCAGCGAGACCGAACGATTTGTGAAGGACGGCTTCTGGCAGCTGCTCTGCCTCACCGTCATCAACATCCTGTTCGCTTTCGCCATCTATCGAAAGACGGGGCGATCCATCCAGCGCCTGTTGCTCGCCTTCGCCATCGCTTCGCTCCTCCTGTTGGCTTCCGCCGGACAACGCATGGGCCTGTACGTCGTCTCTTATGGGTTGAGCT
>CAYYII010000140.1:0-2564 GCA_964471445.1 uncultured Gammaproteobacteria bacterium | reverse complement strand
GGGCCAGCGCGCGCGATCCCGACAGATTCAAGCGTTTTTCAAATAAGGGCCCGAGCACCTTTTCGACGTCTTGCGCTTCGGGGACGTCGACGACCACGGGCTTTCCTTCGTTCGAAAAAATCAGAGTGCCGGCCGCCGCGCCGCTTTTGCCGTCTTGGCCAAGCGATGTGCCAAGCGTGATCTGCTTGACCTTGCGGGTCTTCACGTCAATCCAAATTTCGCCGACGGGACGGTTCCATTGCAGGAGCTCATTCGTGACTGCCAGGATGTCTTCCGCACCGATCTGCTTGCCAAGCCGAAGCTCCCGCTGCTTGAGCAGCAGGGCCGAAACGGTTTCCATATTCATTTCGACGGAATAGTGGAAGGCCGCCGCGCCACCGATTTTTTCCCTCGGAAGCTTGCGCACCACGGTAAACAGATCAAGCGCGCCCACGCTCGACTTCATGGTCTCAAAACCGGCGGGGTCAAGGGATCGCTCCGGCATGCCCGTGGCGAGCAAGAGATCCAAAAAGGGACGATCCGTTTTCATCCACGCACCCACAACGCGCTCGGCTTCGATGCCCTGGACGCCTTCGAGGGTGTGCAATCGCAAATAATGGATGCCGTCCTTGCGCCGAGCTTCACCCGCGAGCTTCGCTTGGCCGCCGGTCGTCAATCCTTGCTCGAAGGCAAACGTCGAAACGGAGGCTTGTTTCATCGGATCAGCGCGATCGACGTCCATCTGCACGACGATATCGACCCCCGTCGCGTTGGCTACCGCGCCCGCTTCCAATTCTTTCGGCAAGCCGACAATCGTCGCCTTCACATCCGCATGAAAGGTTTTTTCGTTCAATAGGTTTTTCGCCGCCTGTCGCAAAACAGCTTGAGGATCCGGCTCGCGCAGGAAAAAGACAGCCGTCGCGAGCGCGGCGAACCCGAGAAGCACGAGAATGGGGGCGCGTTTAGACATCTTTGAGATAGGTCCGTCCTTTGAGCGCGGGCGGGAGATAGTCTTGATCAACCGGTTCTGCGTATGCGGGATTGTACTTGTAGCCTTTGCCGTAACCGACGTCTTTCATCAACTTCGTCGGCGCGTTCCGCAGATGAAGCGGCACGCCTTCGTTCGGAAAATCGCGAATATCGCGCTGGACTTGGCCGTACGCTTCGTACAGCGCGTTGGATTTCGGCGCACGGGCGCAATACGCGACGGCTTGGACCAGGATCACGTTGCATTCCGGCATGCCGATCTGATGACAGGCCTGATACGCGGCAACCGTTTGCACGAGCGCGTTCGGATCGGCAAGACCGATGTCTTCGGACGCGAAGCGCACGACGCGACGCGCCACATAGAGCGGATCCTCCCCCGCCTCAAGCATGCGCCCAAGCCAGTAGAGCGCCGCATCGGCGTCCGAACCGCGCATCGACTTATGCAGGGCCGAAATGATGTTGTAATGCTCTTCCCCCTGGCGGTCGTAGAGGAGGTGGTTCTTCTGAAGCGTCTTGGCAAGCGCTTCCTTCTTTAAGTGTACCACGCCTTTGACGTCCGGCCGAAGGCTGCGCAATCCCAATTCCAGGCTATTCAAAGCCGCCCGGGCGTCGCCATTGGCGATCGTCGCGAGATAATGAGCCGCCTCTTTATCGAGCTTGACCTTGTGCGGATAGACATTGCGTTCCTTCACGAGCGCGATCGACCGCTTCAAGACCGCTTCGATCGACTCGACCGACAGCGGTTTCAACACGAAGACGCGCGAACGCGAAAGAAGAGCGCTATTCACTTCAAAGGAGGGGTTTTCGGTCGTCGCGCCGATCAAAGTGACGGTCCCGTCTTCGACGTGCGGCAAGAAGGCGTCCTGCTGAGCTTTGTTCCACCGATGAATTTCGTCGATGAAGACGATTGTCTTGTCTCCATGAAGCGCGCGGCGTTCGCGGGCCTCTTCGACCGCGCGCTTCAAATCAGCGATGCCGGAGGTCGTGGCGGACAACGGCACGAAACGCGATTTCGTCATGCCAGCGATGATGCGCGCGAGCGTCGTCTTCCCAACGCCGGGCGGGCCCCAGAAGATCATCGAGGGCACGGCATCCAATTCCAACAGGGTGCGGAGCGGCGAATCTTCACCAACCAGCTCATCCTGACCGACGAAATCCTCCAACGTTCGCGGACGCATCAATTCCGCGAGCGGAGCCTGCTTTTCTTTCTCTTTTTGGTCTTTGAGATCGAAGAGGTTCATGATCCCATTCTATACGAACAAAAGGCGAACGGGTCAATACACATTGTGCTTATTGGGCAACCCGTGGGCAACTTTCCGCATTTCAGGACCTCTCCAAAAGAAAAAACCCCGCGTTTACGGAGTTTTTCCATGGTCGGAATGACAGGGATTGAACCTGCGGCCTCTCGCACCCGAAGCGAGCGCTCTACCGCTGAGCTACATTCCGACGATCGGATACCGTGGGTATCCTACAGGAGGAGCGGGTCTTTGGCAAGATTGAGCCCGGAACCCTTGCCGATAGTTCTGGCTAAAACGGCATCGTGAGGTTGATCGGATTCGGTTTGGCGTTCGGCGTGGAGAAATTAACCTTCACGGATC
>CAYYII010000139.1:0-2567 GCA_964471445.1 uncultured Gammaproteobacteria bacterium | reverse complement strand
ATTCTACGCGTCATCCGCGCGCTCGGCATCCGTCATGTGCACACGCTTCATGACGTGCAGCTCGTGGCGCCTTCCGGCTTGATCCTGAAGGGCGGAGAGCGGGGCGTCGGGGTGAGCGATCCGCTCAGCCGCGTGTTCGCCAGGTGGGCGCGTTCGAGCTTCGCATCGCCCGAGGTCGTCCTGTCGCCTTCGCGGTTCCTTTTGCGCTTCCATGAAGCGCGCGGATTTTTTCCGCGGTCGCAAAAGATCCTGCTGCCGAATCCGGCTCCGTCCGTTCTTCCCTCGAGGCATGCCATGTCTTCGGAAACGCGTTTCTTGTTTCTGGGCCAAGTCGAAGCGCACAAAGGTATCCTGCTCCTGATCGAAGCGTTCCGTCGCCTCGTCAAAGACCGTCCGAAAATCCGCTTGGATATCGTCGGCACGGGAGCCGGCATGAATGCTGCGCGCGAAGCCGCCGGCAAGGAGCTGCGCATCTCGTTTTTCGGCAAAAAAAATCCGGCACAATTCGCCGAGATGTTCTCGAAAATCGATTACACGGTCGTGCCGTCGTTCTGCTATGAGAACGCGCCGACCGTCATCATCGAAAGCTTCGCCTACGGCGTGCCGGTCGCGGTTGCCGATATCGGCGGCGCGGCCGAGCTGGTGCGGCACGGAGAAAACGGCCTCGTGTTCGAAGCGGGCAACGTTGGCGCGCTTGTCGCGGCTTTGAAGCAAGCGTGCGACGAGAAGGGCGCCTGGCCCGCCCGTTCCCGTGCCGCCGTCCGCACGGCGGAACTTTTGACCGCTCCGCGCCATGCAATGCGGCTTGAAGCCCTCTATGAGGGTTGTGACCCGGCGCTTGAAGAGCGCGAACCGATCGTCCCCATACGGTATCATCCCGCGCCTATTTGATCGCGTATCGGAACACGAATACTTTGCCGCCGTCGATCTCCTCCCAGTCGTCGGCGGTTTTTTTTGCTTGGGCGATCACGCGCGGCGCGTCAGTCCAATAGTCGTTGATGACGAAGAACGCGGTCGGCACGTGAAGCTGGCGCATCGCGGCTTCCATCGTTTCGCGCGTAGCCCCTTGATAGACCATCGAAAGATACGATTGATAGAGCGGCGCGCCGGTCGGAATCGAGTAGTAGAACTGCGACCCGTAATACGTCCTGAAACCGAAACGCTGCAAGGCGGCCGCCGAGACGGATTGATTGGCAAGGACGGCATACGGCGAAATGCCGTGGACGTTGATCCATTCGGCCGCGTGTACGTCATGGAGGGAGGGCGAGTAGCCTCGGCTGTATCGATACTCGTCGAGGCGGGGAAAAGACGCGTAGGCCAGGGCGGACACGAGGGTAGCGACGAGCAAGACGTGAAAGACGCGGACGCCAGCGTCGGCTTTTGCCAGCGCGCGCCACCACCAGGCTCCTCCGGCCAGCACAAGTGGCGCCAGAGAGAGCAGTGCGGCTTCATAGAGACGTTCGGCGTAGTTGGCTTGCTCGTACCCGATCACGTCCTTGAACGTGAAGCCGCTGCGGAGAATAGCGACCGATGCGAGGAGCGCGATCGAAAGGCCTCCGGCCGCGAGCGCCGAGCGGCGATACCCTTTGCGTCGCAGCAGGAGCCAAGCGCCCATGGCGGCGAAGCCGAAGAGTAGAATCTCATGGTTGCGGGCCGCGAATTCGGCAAAATCAAGGAGCGGCCGATATCGCGTCGCCAGACCAGGCGTTTCGAGAGGGATCGCGAGCAGGAGTTCTGGAATCGGTTTTTTGAGCGCGGTGGTCAACGAGGCGGCGCCGTTGCCTTCACGCACGGCGAAGACGAAAGGGATTGCGAGGATCGACGCGCCGATCACGGCACCGAAGACGACCGTTTTGACGATGCGCATCTTGACGACGCCCTCATGCCGCAACTTGGCGGCCATGAGCAGCGCGACGGCCAGGAGGGCCGGAATGCCAGCCAGGGGATGCGTCGCGGTCGCGGCGGCGGCCAGGATCATGACATAGCCGAGCGGCGGGCGATGTGCATGGAGCCAGGCGGCGCCGAGAAGCATGGTGAGCAGGAAAAAAAGATCGGCCAGCCCTTGCGGCGTCGTGGAAACGAACATTCCGAGCGGCAAGAGGAAGACGCTGAACGAGCCGATGAGCGCGATGGGGCGCGGGACGCCGTAGCCGCGGCGCAGGAGCCAGGCCCCGCTGGTCGGCAGGAACAGGGCCGCGAGCGTCGGCAGAAGGAATCGATCGACGGTCGTTATCGATACATGGAAGAGATGCGCGAACGTCGTGACGAGCGCGTACTGTCCGATATAGTAGGGCGTTTTCGGCGTGACTTCTCCCGTCGCGTAAACAAGCGCTTCGGCGGCTTGGTGGACGAACGGATCGAAGCCGTACCCGACCGCGTACACGAGGACGGCCGGCGCCAAGAAGGCGAAGAGGTGGAGCGTCGCGGCGGCCAGCGTGAGATGCGGATATCGGCGGCGATACGCCAAGCCGACGAGGCAGAACGTGGCGAGGGCGATCCAAAGGAAGTAGATGGGCGAAACCGCTTCCCATGGCGTGCGGAGCGCTTCGCCGGTTCGCGCGCCGATC
>CAYYII010000138.1:0-2571 GCA_964471445.1 uncultured Gammaproteobacteria bacterium | reverse complement strand
AGGTAGCAACGCGACGGCAAGGATGAGCGCCCGACGCGGCCGCGCAATTGGTGCAGTTGCGCCATGCCGAATCGCTCGGCACCTTCAATGATCATCACGGTGGCGAGCGGCACGTCGACGCCGACTTCGATCACCGTGGTCGAGACGAGAAAATGAAGATCGCCGCTGGCGAAGCGTTCCATCGTATCCCGCTTCTCCTGAGTTTTCATGCGCCCGTGCAGCAAGCCGATCTCAAAACCGGGCAGCTCGGCCCGCAGCCGTTGGACTTCCTCTTCGACCGATTTTACGCCAAGCGCGTCGGACGCTTCGATGAGCGGGCAGACGACGAACGTCTTGCGGCCGAGAGCAGCTTCGTCCCGCGCATGCGCCATCATGGCGCGACGGTCGCGCTCCCCGACCAGCAACGTCTCGACCGGACGACGTCCGGGCGGCATCTGCCGGAGGGCAGAAAAATCCACGTCGCCGTAGAGCGCCAGCGCCAAGGAACGCGGAATCGGCGTGGCCGTCATCGAGAGAAAATGCGGGATCTCCCCCTCCGTGCCGGTCGGCAGCTGGGAAAGCAGCGCCTGCCGCTGTCCGACGCCGAAACGATGCTGTTCATCGACAACGACAAGCGCGACGTATTTTGGAACGAATCCCTTGGAAAGCAGCGCGTGGGTTCCGACAATGATCGAGGCATCAGCCTCCCCTTCTTTGCGCGAGGCGGTTCGCAAGGCCACGCGGAACGTCGTGGCCTGCAGCAAACGCGAGATCGTGGCGTAATGCTGTTCGGCCAGGATTTCCGTCGGCGCCATGAGCAGGCTGCGGTACCCGACCAGCGCGCAGGCGTGCATCGCCATCGCGGCCACGACCGTCTTGCCGCTGCCGACATCGCCCTCGACCAGGCGCTGCATCGGACGGCCGGTTTCCAAATCTTGGAGGATCTTCCAGACGACCCGCTTCTGGTCGTCCGTCAGCGTGAACGGCAACGACGCGACGAAAGCACGCGTCGCCGCCTCGTCGAACGGCACGCGAACGGCACGCTTGCGCTCGAGTGCGCGCCTCGCCCAGGCTCCGCGCAGCTGGAAGAAAAACAATTCTTCGAATCGGAAACGGCGATCCGCCGATTCCGCCTCTTCCATCGAGGCGGGAAAATGGATCATCTGTAGCGCCCGCTCGATCCCCGGCAAGCGAAACTTCTCGATCAACTCTTGAGGCAGCGTTTCCAACATCGCCGCGGCGGCCGGCAAGGCGAGATGCAACACGGCGCGTATCTGCTTGGGGGTCAACGCGGCGGGAACGGAATAGACGGGCACTAGGCGTCCCGTATGAACCGAGGTCGCCCCAGCGTGCTCTTTTTCATAGGCCGGATTGACCAGCTCCAAGCCCCACGCCTTCAGTTCAAGCGTGCCGGACAGGGCCACACGATCGCCTGGTTTCAATATTTTCGAAATAAACGGCTGGCGGAACCAAACGACTTTCGCCGTGCCCATGTCGTCGGACACCGTCGCCTCCGTCAACAGCATGTTCTTGTTCGCTGAGCGCCGCGTGCGGATGAGATCGATCCGGACGCGCACCGTCACCGGTCCCTCGGACGGCCCGCTCAAGGTCGCCGTCTGGCTCAAATCCTCATAACGAAACGGAAGGCGCCGAAGCAGATCCCCTGCCGTCACGAGGCCCATGGCGCGAAGCGGTTTGGCCAAACGGGCGCCGAGAACGCCCAGCTTGGAGATCGGTAGATCCGGAGAGAGATCCATAGTCGGGGGCAGTATATCCCACTTCGCGCCCGAAGAGCCACGTGGGACAAGGTCGAAAATCAAGCAGGTCAGGGCCGCAAAGACGATTGACAACCCCCAGCGGTTTCGTTATAGTACCCCCGTTCCGAGCCCATAGCTCAGCTGGATAGAGCGCAACCCTGCGGAGGTTGAGGTCGAACGTTCGAATCGTTCTGGGCTCACCATACAAAAACAGCGGTCCAACCGCTGTTTTTGGTATCTCGGCACTAGAGCTTGAGCCCGCGGCCGAGAATCTCCGTCATGGACTCTTCTTCCTGCGTTTGGTTTTCCGCGATGAATTCAAGCAGGGTTTGGCGCAGCTCGACGGGGTCCTGGTCTTCAAGTGGAATGACGAGATGCGGCGTGATGGGACTGCGAAAATCAACGTAGAGATTCTTCAGTTGCGGAGGTTCATAGAGGATCCAGAAGCTTCGCAATTCTTTGTACGGCACGAACTGGCGGCCCAAAGCGACGCCGCGGGTCGTGACCATGAACGGGATACGCTGCGGCTCGCGCAGCGCCGAGAGGGCGATAATCACGCCGACCATGATGATCACGATGGCGAACAGGAAATTGCGCGTAACGATCGCGTACATGACGAGGCTGAGGCCGACCAAAAACGCGACCGCATACCACACGGGTCCGCGCTCATGGCGTTCATATTCGTCCACCGTCCAGCCGAAGATCTCTTCGCCAAGGTACGGTTCCTGGCTTTCAGCCTGTGCGTCATCCATATAGGTACAATATACCATAAGAGAAAAGCAAAACACACCACTTTCGTGATGTGTCTTGCGTGGCGGAGGGTGTGGGGATCGAA
>CAYYII010000137.1:1372-2610 GCA_964471445.1 uncultured Gammaproteobacteria bacterium | reverse complement strand
CCTTCGGCACCTTCGACGGGTTCCATCCCGGTCATAAATTCTATCTCGATTCCGCAGCGGCTCATGGGGATCTGACGGTCGTCGTCGCCCGGGACGCGAGCGTCCTGAAGGTGAAAGGAAGACCGTCTCAAAGAAATGAACAAGAACGCCTGGGGGATCTTCAAGCGGCTGGATACCGAGCCATTCTCGGCGGAACCAGCGATAAATACGCTGTCCTTAGCGAAATTAAGCCCGATGTGATTTGTCTCGGCTACGATCAAATCGCCTTTACGGAAAAGCTGCCGGAGGTTCTGAAAGAGCGCGGCCTTGCCGCCAAGATCGTCCGCATTCCCGCTTTTCAGCCTGAAAGGTATAAGTCTTCGCTTCTGAACCGCTGATATGCTCGACCTGAATTTCATCAGAGAAAATCCTGACATCGTCAAGAACGGCGCCGCCGCCAAGAAATCACCTGTCGATGTTGATGCGCTTTTGAAAATTGATGAACGTCGTCGTCGCCTGATCGGCGAGCTGCAGGAAAAACGCGCGGCCCAGAACGTCGCGGGCGAGCGTATCGCCAAAGAGGCGGATGCGGCCGCCAAAGCCAAGGCCGTCGAGGAAATGCGCAGCTTGAAAGAGGGGATGAAGGTTCTTGAAACCGAACTGACGGCCATCGAAACGGAGCTCGAAGCGATGCTGAAAGCCTTGCCGAACATACCGTCGGAAGACACGCCGATCGGTCCTGATGAATCCGGCAATGTCGTCATCCGCACGGTCGGAAAACCGGCGGCGTTCGATTTCGAGCCGAAAGATCACGTCGCGATCGGCGAAACTCTCGGCCTCATCGACAACGAAACCGCTTCCGAAGTCACAGGGGCGCGCTTTACGTACCTGAAAGGCGATCTTGCCCTCCTGCAAAACGCGCTGCACCAGCTGACACTCTCGCTTCTCACGGATCGGGAGAAGCTCGCGCGCGTGATCGCCGAGGCCGGTTTGTCCGCGCCCGCGACGCCGTTCATTCCGGTCATCCCGCCGCTCATGATCAAGCCGGAAACGTTCGCCCGCATGGCGCGCTTGGAACCGCGCGAAGAACGCTATCACATCCCTTCGGACGATTTGTATTTGATCGGCAGCGCGGAGCACACGCTCGGCCCCATTCACATGGATGAGACGTTCGCTGAAGCGGACCTGCCGCGCCGCTATTTCGCCTTCACGCCGGCCTTTCGCCGCGAGGCCGGCTCCTACGGCAAGGACACGAAAGG
>CAYYII010000137.1:0-1272 GCA_964471445.1 uncultured Gammaproteobacteria bacterium | reverse complement strand
ACGCACACCGCCGATCTGATGACCGACTATCAGGCTCGCCGCCTGAATACGCGCGTTCGCCGCGATTCCGGGGAGATGCAGTTCGTGCACATGAATGACGCCACCTGCATCGCCATGGGGCGCCTGTTGATCGCCCTCATGGAAAACTTCCAAGAAGCCGACGGCACGATCCGGATTCCGGACGCGCTGCGCCCCTGGATGGGCGGTAAAACGCACATCGGGAAGTGATCCGTTCGCTCGCATCCCGGCGCAGGCCAGGACCCAGAATTCTAGATTCCGGCTTTCGCCGGACTGCGAAAAATGGCACAATAGGTTCATGAAAAACGGGCCTAAAACCTGGGTCGAAGTTTCGCGTTCAGCATTGGTTTCAAACGCCAAGGTTTTCAAGCATCGCGCAGGGGCAGGCGTCGCCGTGATGGCGGTCGTGAAATCGAACGCCTACGGCCATGGATTGATCGAAACTGCGAAGACGGTTCAGCCGCATCTTGATTGGTTCGGCGTCGACAACGTCGACGAGGGGATCGCACTGCGCAAATCCGGCATCAAGAAACCCGTTTTGATTTTGGGATTCACGCCGTCGTGGCGCATGCAGGACGCGCTGCGGGCGAACCTGCGCCTGACCGTGTCGACGCTCGAGCAGGTTCGCGCCGCCCGGAGCGCCGCGACGAAAACCGGGAAGCGGGGTTATTTGCACCTCAAGGCGGAAACCGGCACGACGCGGCAAGGCGCCGAACTCCGCGACCTGCCCGACATCGCCCAAGCAATCAAGAACGCGAAAAACCTGGCGCTCGAGGGCGTGTCCACGCATTATGCCAACATCGAAGACGTGGCCGATCACGACTACGCTGCCGGCCAATTGGAAACGTATCAGAACGCGCTCGATATTCTCGAGGCTCATGGCATTCGTCCCGACGTGAAGCACACAGCTTGCACGGCCGCAGCGATGCTCTACCCCGATACGCATTTCAACTTGGTGCGTGTCGGCATCGGCTTGTACGGCCTCTGGCCTTCGCCTGAAACGAAACTCGAAGCGCAAGCCAAAGGCATCGAGATGGAGCTGAGGCCGGCGCTCTCCTGGAGGACGACGATCGCCCAGGTGAAAGACGTGAAGCGCGGAACGCCGATCAGCTACGGCCTGACAGAAAAGATGGCGAGAACCGGAAAAGTCGCAGTGCTCGGCGCCGGCTACTGGGACGGATACGATCGCGGGCTATCTTCGATCGGCGAAGTCCTCGTGCATGGCCGCAAGGCGAAAATTCTGGGGCGCGTCTG
>CAYYII010000136.1:0-2674 GCA_964471445.1 uncultured Gammaproteobacteria bacterium | reverse complement strand
TTCGCAACGGACGGGATCGTCCTGCCCGACGCGTACGTCAAGGCGCTTTCGACTCCGCAGACACCCGACATCGTGTCCTTCATCAATCTCTCGCGTGCCTATCGTGCGCTTCTTCTCGGAGAAGGGGACGCATCGATGAAGGCGGCGCTCGCCTATGCGGAAAACGCGGTCAAGATCTGGCCGCGCTATCAGATCGCCCGACGCTTCTATGCGTGGCTACTCTGGCAGATCGACCGGCCGGAAAAGGCGCGCCTGCATTTTCAGGAAGCGCTCAAGGACGATCCGAACGACGTGCGCGCATTGATCGCTCTCGGGCGCGTCGAACTCGGCACGGGCCAGTATGACGCGGCTCGCGAACGGCTCGAAGCCGCCGCAGCGCTTCGTCCCAAGGATCCGGTCGTTCACTATTGGCTCGGCGCGGCTTATGCCCAGCTGAACCGCGTTGACGACGCGATTAAGTGGTACGAGATGAGCCGGCAACTGGCTCCCGACAACGTCGACACGCATCGCGCCCTCGCTGGATTGTATGCCGGGGAGCGTCGATATGCCGACGCCGCGATCGCATTGCAATTCGTGGTCGACAAGGAACCAGAAAATCGCGACGCGCTTTATCTGCTCGCCGCCTGCCATCGCGCGGCCGGACATCTGGACGAAGCGCTCGCTGCCTACGACCTCGGCCTCTCGCGTACGCCCAACGACGAAAAGCTGCTGGCGCTTCGGCGCAAAGCGGCCGAAGGCGTCGGAGCCAAGCTCCACGCGTTCCTCGCGCAGGCTGATGCGTTGAGGTCCTCGATGGAAACGCATCGGCAGGATATCCAGGCCGCCTTGAACGACGGCACATGGCTTCTTGGCGAAAAGAAGAAGGATGCCTGCGCGGACGGCCTCGCCGGCTCGGACTACCTCTTCGCTCGGAAAATCGAAGACGCGTATGACGCCGAGGGCGTCGAGCTCCAGAAGTACGCGTCCGAGATCCGTACGGCGTTCAAGAACGCCGACGGGCTCGCGCTTACGCCCGACGAGAACGCCTTGGCGGAAGACCTCCTGCTCTACGAACAGAAGGCCTTGCGCGACTATCGCGAGATTCGTACCGCGCACAACGGCACGTTCGCGTCCCTGCTCGACGCCTACGGATGCGATCTCGACTCCGGAAACGTTCGCATGGCGACGATCGGCGAGATTCGCAAGCGAAACGACGAGCGCTATGTCACGATGCCCGAACCGCCCAGGCGCGACAGCTCCGGCATCTCGCCGGTCGTGCCAAACGGCGCGGTCGACAGCGTCGCTTTCTACGTCCAAAACGACACGGCCAAAGAGATCGTCGTCGTGCTGGACGGACGAGCGCTCGAGCCGTCGGTGCTGCCGCATCAACAGGGGGAGAAGCTTCCGCGGTACTCGACCTCGATCGGCTTGCATCAGTTCTGCCACGTCGGCAAATCCGATGCACCGAAATGCGTCGGAACCAACCTCCGGGCATCCTTGATCGACGAAGGGTTGATCTATCGCGTCCGAAGCCAATGAATTCAGCCTCCGCCTGCTTGGCGGAGGTCTTTTTATTGACAGAGGGGCTCTGACGGGGTATATAACCAGTTTATTCCGAGGGGCGTATCTCCTCGGAACTCGCGTAGGTGTCTATCGTGCTTAGAGGAGGCTCGCATGCTGTCTTGGCCGAAACGCTTGCTGGAACGCGTCTGGTTCGCTCTGAAACTTGGGCTGGTCCTCGTCGTGATGCTGATTCCGCCGATCGTCACCTTGACGGTCGCGCAGAAGGCCTTCCATGCGTCTTTGCCGATCGCGTTCCTGCTGGCCATCGCCGCGGACTTCGTCCTCTTCTGGCTCTGGCTGCTCTTCAAGGGCCTGACACGGGCCTTGAAGCGCTTCGCCGGATTCCTCTGGAGGATCCGCATCATACGCTGGGGAACCTGCTTCGCGATCGTCGCGACCGCGCTCTTGGTGATCGATTGGAACATCGCCCGCACGGGCGCGGACGCCTGGATCTTCATCGTCTGCGTCGCGGCTAGTCTCGCAGCACTCGCTTCCGCGTTCGCGCTTTCGAAAGATCCGACGCGGATCGAGCGGATGATGGAACAGCGTCTCGGTCGCGAAGGCAAGTCCTATGTCGAGACGGTGCGCGTCCTTCTCTGGCTCGTCGGCATCGCGCTGATCGATGCCTGGCTCCACGTCACGGTCGCGGACCTGCTCGGCGCGAATTGGATCGTCATCCCGTGGAGCGTCTTCTCGCGCATTCATGTGCCGCTCGCGTGGATCCCGCCGATCCTCTTCACGATCGGTGCGTTGTTCGCTGGCCCCCCACGCCTCCGTCGCGACGCTTCGCGCTGGACGTGGACTATCTGGTGGCTCAAGGAAGAGAAGATCGAACGGATCGATGATCGCAAGATCAGAGTCCTCATCTCCTTCCCCTTGATCGACCTCAGCATCGGACGCGTCCTCAAGATGAACACGTTCGAAACGCCGGATCGTCGCAAGGCGCGGAAACCGGCTCCGGGCGCGCGGCTGCACCTGTTCCGCATGTTCTGGACCGCCCAGGCGTTCGTGACGCTCGTCTCGGTCCTGGGGCTGAAGATGTTCGCCGATTGGTTCATGCCGAACGTGCCGGTCGACCTCTCGAGCGTTACGAAATATCAGCCGGCCGTCACCACGGTCGTCAACGACCGCA
>CAYYII010000135.1:0-2698 GCA_964471445.1 uncultured Gammaproteobacteria bacterium | reverse complement strand
ACCGGCCGCGGGCGTCGGTCACCTGGGCTTCGAGGACCTTGTTGTAGGCGGATTCGACGATGCGGACGACAGCCTGCTTGACGGGGCGGTTTTCCGGATCGCTGACTGTGCCCCAGCTCTTCACCTTCCTACCTCGGGCCACGCGCGCAAAGACGAGCGTGAAGCCCAACTGCAAGACGAGCGCGATCACCTGTTCCCATCTGGGCGTCACGGCATAGCTCGCGAGCGCGACACCCGGACCGACCGCCGCGATCGCCCATTGCATACGGAAACGGGAAGCGGCGGCGACGATCGTACTGTTGTCCCGCACTTCGCCCGTCGGCTCAAGCGGGATATTTTTTGAAACCAGACCTTCGTTCGTCGTGAAGGCGCCCCCGACATGCAGATCGGCGTAGGGGCCGTCCGCGATGCCCGTCAGCGTCCGGACCGGCGGGAAGACGTAGCCGGGCTTGCGGATCTCGATCGTGTAGGTACCCGCTGGCGGCAAGAAGATATAACGGCCATATCGGTCGGTCACGCGGGTGGCAATGACTTTCTGCCCGGTCGCATCAAGCAAGCGCACGACCGCGAGGTCGACGGGCATCTTGGTGCCGACGTTATAAATCGTACCGTAGGCCTTGCGGCGCCTGCGGTCCAGCACGGAAAGCGGCTGCGTCAACAGGAACATCGCGTAGCGCGCAAAACCGCCGAAACCAACCGCCGCCGTCGTAGCGACCGCAACCGCCGTCGTGGCGACCGGAGTGATGGCGACGTCATTGGCCGTCTGCACGGCTTCGTTTTCGCGCAGCGCTTTGACGTTCTCGCGAACGGCAAGGGCCACTGCGCCGATAACCGGCACGTTCTTCGTCGCGCGCGCGATCGCGTCCAAAAGCGGCGTTCTGGCGATCTGTTCAGACGAGCGGGCGAGCCATTCGATCGGTTTCAATCCCGACTCAGCCCCCAAAACCTGGCCATTTTCCGTTGAGCCTGAATCCGAACCGGATCCGCCTTCGGACCCCACCGCACCGGAACCGGCTTGGCCGGAACCCGGAGGCGCCGCTGGCACGCCCGGAACCGCCGGAGGCGCTTCGGGAGGCAGAGGCTTATCGCGTGGCGGGACAGCCGGAACAGGCTTCGGCTCTGCGGGCGCAGGGCCTTCATCCGGAACCTCCGGCTTCTTCGGCGGAACGGCCGGCGCCTTGCCTGGCTCCACCACGTCGATCGTTTGTTCCGTCGTGATCGTCGTCAATCCATCCGCCGTCAGGACGACGCGGTTGTTCAAGGTTTTCGCGCCGGGAAGGACTTTGGCGCGCACGCTCATGTAGCCTCGTCCGCCCGCCGGAATCGTTCCGATCTCATAGGTCGCCGCTCGGGATGGAAGATCAAACGAAGCGGCGTCGCGATCGACGTCGTCAGTCAAAAGGATGCCGTCGATCGACAAGGAGGAGCTGACATACGTCATGCCGGGAGGAATCGTATCCGTGACGCGGACGCTCTCCGCCGCTTCCCCTCCTTCATTTTTCACGTCGATGCGAAACGTGATGACATCGCCTGGCTCAGGCGCGGGTTGTGCCGGGGGGAATTCAAGAGAATCCGCATTGACTCCGTAGAGAAGCCCAACCTTCAAGACGGCCGGACCTGTCGGAGGTACCGGCTCGACTGGAGGGGTGGACGTCGCGTCTTCGATCGGGGCGACGGGATCGTTTTTGATGACCTTGAAGGGAGCATCGCTTACGTCCGAGACCAGGACCGTTCCTCCGCCATCGAGCCCTTGCGCGCGAAGCAACATCGCATTCGCGGCGATGTTCGGAACGGGCCAGGCGTAGAAGCCTGCCGCCGGAGCGATTGTCGAGCTGATCACCGCGTATGTCACTCCACCATCGACGGAGTACGCCAAGCGCACGTTCTGGACCTGCGCGCCTTGCGCCGTGAAAAAGACGTTATAGGTGGAATCGGCCGCGATCTGCTCGCCGCCATTTGGCAAGGCAAGCGTAATGGCCGGCGAAGGATTTCCTCCACCACCACCGCCCCCCTCCGCCTCCGCCACCACCGCCCCCGCTCGCCGTGATCGAAAAATTGGCGTCGGACGTATCGCTGGCGAACGTCACATTATTAACGTCTTGCGCTTCGATCTTGATGCGCGCGTTGGCCGTCGTAATATTGTTGATCGTCCAGGCGTAGGGCGAGGCCGCGTCGGACGCCGTCAAGACCGTCGGGAATGTCGCTCCGCTGTCGGTCGACAGCGTGATGCGGTAATGATCGATCGGTCCTCCGCTGTCGGTCCAAGTGATATTCGTGATGGCGTCGCCCGTGAGGCTTTGGCCGCCGTTCGGTGCCGTCACGGTCACGAGCGGCGCGCCGTCGGAGTCCGTGACGAATTGGGCCCGCGCTTCCTGCGGATTCGGCGAGGTGACGGAAAACGCAATCACGGCTCCGGCATCGGCATTCGAAACGATCTGGGGTTCTCTTTCATTAAAGCCGGCGCGCGTCGCGATCGCCAAGCCGTTGCCGGTCCATCGGGGCGCACCGGTCGAGTCGATGCGCTGGGCGTACACGTCGAATTCGCCGCCGCCGACGCGCTGATCCAGCCAACTGAGAACCATCCCCGCTCCGTTGTCGGTCGCAACAGTAAGATTGCCCTGCTGATCGGCGGCATCCGTCACAACAACGCCGTCGGCGGCCCATTGAGGCGCGCCAGACGCGTTGATCCGTTGCGCAA
>CAYYII010000134.1:1405-2702 GCA_964471445.1 uncultured Gammaproteobacteria bacterium | reverse complement strand
TTCTCGACGTAGCGGTCCATGCCGCGGTACTTGATCTTGCCGAGCTTGGTGATGCCCGCGACCATCGAGGCGACGTCTTCGCCAAAATTCTTTTCGATGTCTTCCAGCGTGACGCTCGTGTCTTCCGGTACGTCGTGCAGGAGGCCGGCGACGATCATGTTCTCCGGCAGCCGCAACTTCGCGAGGGTGATCGCGGTTTCGACCGAATGGTTGATGTACGGTTCGCCCGACGCGCGCTTTTGCCCCTCGTGCGCCTTGGCCGCGAAGCCGTATGCCAATTCGACCGTATCGAGATCGGTTTTCGGCGAATACTCTTTAACGGCTTCGAGCAATCTCAATAAGCTCATGGAATCCAGCCTAAAACAAAACCGACCCTCATGGAAGGGCGGTTTCGGTTCATTCCTTCATCGGCGCCTCTTTTGAGAAGCCGCATTCCTTGTCGGAGCAGGCGATCTTATGGTCCTTGGCGAAGACCAGGAGATTGCCGCAGGTTGGGCAGGCTTCGCCGGTCGGTTTCGACCACATCGCGAAGTCGCAATCCGGATAGCGCGAGCAAGCGTAGAAGTTGCGTCCTTTGCGCGAACGCTTTTCGATAATGTCGCCTTCCTTGCACTTCGGACACTTGGCGCCCGTCTTCTTCTGAATCTGCTTCGTGAATTTGCACTCTGGATACTTCGAGCAGGAGAGGAACGTGCCGAAGCGCCCGCGCTTGACCATCATGGGCGCGCCGCAGGTTTCGCAGACGTGTCCGGCGGCTTGTTCCTGAGCGGCGTCTTGCGCGGCCTTGTCTTTTTCCTCGTACGGCTTGGTCGTCTTGCATTCCGGATAGCCGGAACAGGCGTAGAACTTTCCGAAGCGTCCGAATTTGATGATCATCGGCTTGCCGCACTTCTCGCATTTCTCGTCGGTCGCGGTTTCGGTGATCTCTTTTTTCGAGAGCTCCTTGTCCTTCACTTCCAGGTTTTCATGGAAAGGGCCGTAGAAATCTCGGATGACCGGCACCCATTCGCGCGTGCCCTCGGCGACGTCGTCGAGCGAGTTTTCCATGTTGGCCGTGAAGTCGAGGTCGACGATCTTCGCGAAGTGTTCGATCAAGAGATCGGTGACGAGGAAGGCGAGATCGGTCGGCTTGAGGCGGCGCTCGTCCTTTTCGACGTAACCGCGCTCGATGACGGTCGAGATCGTCGGCGCGTAGGTCGACGGACGGCCGATGCCGTGCTCTTCGAGCGCTTTGACGATGGCGGCTTCGGAGTAGCGGGCCGGCGGCTTGGTGAAGTGCTGCTTCGGCTCGATCAAT
>CAYYII010000134.1:0-1395 GCA_964471445.1 uncultured Gammaproteobacteria bacterium | reverse complement strand
GGGCTCGGGCCAGATCGTCAACATCGGCTCGATCTTCGGCTCGATCAATTTCGCTTCGAGCGCGTCTTTTTCTTCCAAAGGCGGCAAGAGGTTCTCCTTCATTTCCGTCTGGTAGACGCTCATGAAGCCCGGGGCGACGACGATCGAGCCGGTCGCGCGGAAGCGATACGGCGTGCCGGTCGCGATGGTCGCGGCGGTCGTTTCGATCTCGGCGTCCTTCATTTGCGACGCGACGGCGCGGCGCCAGATCAGCTCGTAGAGCTTGAGCTGGCGATCGTCGAGGTGTGCGCTCAAGGATTCCGGCGTGCGCGAAGCTTCGGTCGGACGGATGGCTTCGTGTGCTTCCTGTGCGCCCTTGGCTTTCGTCTTGTAGACGCGCGGTTCCGTCGAGATGGCATCCGGAAATTTCGCCTTGATGAATTCGGCCGCATCGTCCCGGAACTTCTGGGCCAGGTTGACCGAGTCCGTACGCATGTAGGTGATAAGACCGACGGAGCCTTCGTTACCGAGTTCGACACCTTCGTAAAGCTGCTGGGCGATCATCATCGTCTGCTTGGCGGAATAGCCGAGCTTGTTGTTGGCGTCCTGCTGGAGCGTCGAGGTGGTGAACGGCGCGGACGGGGAGCGGTGCGTCGTCTTCTTGTCGACGGCTTCGACGGAATACGAAGCCTTGTCCAAAGCCTTAAGAATGGTCTTAGCTTCGGCTTCGTTCGTGATCGCCATCTTGTCGAGCGTTTCGCCGTCTTTGCTGTGGAGCTTCGCGTCGAAAATTTCGGGCGCGCCGTGCTTAGCGAACTCGCCTTCGATCGACCAGTATTCTTCGGCTTTGAAGGCCTGGATCTCGCGCTCGCGCTCGACGATCAGGCGGACGGCGACCGATTGGACGCGGCCGGCGGACAGGCCGCGGGCCACCTTGCGCCAGAGGAACGGTGACAGTTCGTAACCGACCAGGCGGTCGAGGACGCGGCGGGCCTGCTGGGCGTCGACCATGCGCATGTCGAGATCGCGCGGATTGGCGAGGGCGTGCTCGATGGCGCTCTTCGTGATTTCGTGGAAAGTGATGCGCTTGACCTTCCCGGGCTTCGTTTTCAAAAGTTCGCGCAGGTGCCAGGAAATCGCCTCGCCTTCGCGGTCTTCATCCGTCGCGAAGTAGATTTCGTCGGCGGCTTTGGCGGCCGCACGGAGTTCCGCCACGACTTTCGTGGCTTTCTTCGGGATGACGTACTTGGGGGCGAATTCGTGCTCGATGTCGATGCCCATGGTCGAAGTGGGCAGGTCGCGCACGTGGCCGAAAGAAGAAAGGACCTTGTAGCCCTTCCCCAGGAATTTCGAAATCGTCTTCGCCTTGGTAGGCGACTCGACGATGATGAGTTTTATGCCGGTTGCAGCTTTAGC
>CAYYII010000133.1:0-2761 GCA_964471445.1 uncultured Gammaproteobacteria bacterium | reverse complement strand
CGCTCGCACAGCTGCGCCGAAGCCAGCTTGCGGGTTTCGTGATTCCACCAGCCCGTCGCTTGGCGCGGGATGCTGGCCTTCGTCATCTTCTTCTTTTGGGGTCTCGCGGCTGCGTAGGGAATTTTGGCTGGCATAAGGAAAAGTCTTCAAGATTCAGTATAGCAGAAAACGGACGGTCGACGCTTGTCTTACAGATTCGGCCTCTCTGCGTGCCAATCGGTCGCCGATTGATAGCGAGCGGCGACATCGAGGACGAGTTCGTCTTCGAAGGCCCGACCGATCAGCTGCAAGCCGACCGGCAGCGCGTGCGCGAATCCGCAGGGAACGGAAACCGCCGGAGCGCCGACCACATTGACCGTCACGGTGTAGATGTCCGTCAGGTACATGGCGATCGGATCATCGAACTTCTCGCCGAGATCCCAAGCGACCGACGGAGAGGTTGGCGACAACAAGAGATCGACGTCCTGCATGAGCGCGTCGAATTCGGCTTTCATCTTGGCGCGGACTTTCTGCGCTTGAAGGTAATACGCGTCATACCAACCGGATGACAGCGCATGCGCGCCTAGCATGATGCGGCGACGCACCTCTTGGCCGAAGCCCGCGCCCCGCGTTTCGAAATAGGTTTCTTTCAGCGTCGGCGCCGTGACCGAGAGGCCGTAGCGCATTCCGTCGTAGCGCGACAGGTTGGCGCTGACTTCGCAGGGCATGATTACGTAGTAGACCGGCAGGCCGTACTTCGCGGATGGAAACTTCACGTCGACAAGTTCGGCGCCGAGCTTCTCCAAGGCTTTGGCCGCTTCCATCACGCGTGCCTTCACTTCGGGATCCATGCCTTCGACGAAAAATTCCTCCGCCAAGCCGATGCGCAAGCCCTTCAGACCTTCGGCCGGCAGGCGGCTCGCCACGTAACGGGAAGATTCCGCGCTGGTCGAATCAAGCGCGTCCTTGCCTTCGATCGCCTCAAGGAGGAGTTTCGCGTCTTCGGCCGTGCGGCCGAAGGTGCCGATCTGATCGAGCGACGAGGCCATCGAAAGAAGGCCGTAGCGGGAAACCCGGCCGTAGGTCGGCTTGAAACCGGTCACGCCGCACATGGCCGCCGGTTGGCGAATGGAACCGCCGGTGTCCGATCCCAGTGCGCCAAGGCACATGCCGGCGGCCAAGGCAGCGGCCGAACCGCCGGAAGAGCCCCCAGGGACTTTTTCAGGATTCCAGGGATTGCGCGTGGCGCCGTAGGCGGACGATTCCGTCGACGAGCCCATGGCGAATTCGTCCAGATTCGTCTTCGCGAGAATGACCGCGCCCGCGTTTTTGAGTTTCGCGACCGCTGTGGCGTCGAACGGCGATGCGTAGTGTTCAAGAATTTTGGAACCCGCCGTGGTCCGGCTGCCACGCAATTGCATGTTGTCTTTCACAGCGAGCGGAATGCCGTCGAGCGGGCCGATCGGCGAGCCGACCGCAAAACGCGCGTCGGCCGCCTTGGCGTCTTCGAGCGCTTGCGCATCCAGAACTTGGAGCGTCGCATGCAAGTCCGGATCGACGGCGCGCAAACGTTCCAAACAAGCCTGCGTCAAGGCGAGGCTCGTAAACGCTTTGGAACGAAGCCCGGCGGCGGCTTCGGCGATGGTCAGTCCGTGCAGCTCCATATCACTTGAACACCGCTTTCACCTTGACCAGATCGCCTTCGCGCGCGGGAGCGGCTTCAAGCAGCGCCTCGCGAAGCTCTTTAGACGCCGGACGGACCTCATCCGCCCGGAGCACGTTGCTCACGCCCGTGATGTGCGCGGCCGGCTCGATGCCCGTTACGTCGGCTTCCGAGAGTTGACTGACGTATTCCAAAACCGAAGAGAGTTGCCGTTGGAACTTCTCGATCTCTTCTTCGGTCACTTTAAGATGCGCCAGCTCGGCGGTCTTCAGGATGTGGGCGCGGGAAAGGCTCATATCAGGATTTGAGCATAGCAAGAAACTCCTTCTCGCTCAAGATGGGGCGGCCCAGCTTTTTGGCCTTTTCCGCCTTGGAACCCGGTTCCGCGCCGACAACCACGTACGAGGTATCTTTGCCGACGGACGACGAAACCCGCCCGCCCCGTTCCAAGATGCGGTCCTTGGCTTCGTCGCGAGAGAGCGACTCGAGCGTACCAGTCAGCACGAACGTCATTCCCTTCAGGGGCTGAGCGGCGGCGCGTTTCGGCTTTTCGATCTCGACGCCGACCGCGAGCAAGCGATCGACCTCTTTCTGATGCTTCGCGGAATGGAAATAGTCATGGGCGCTTTGGGCGACGATTTCGCCGATCTGCGGAATATGCCTCAGCTCTTCCAACGAGGCGCTGCGGAGCGCATCAAGCGTCCCAAAGGCCTGTGCGAGCTCCACAGCCGTTTCTTCGCCGACGTGGCGGATGCCGAGCGCAAGGACGAAGCGCGCGAAACCGACGTTTTTGGACGACTGGATCGACGCCACGAGTTGCAAAGCGGATTTTTCCGCGAAGCCTTCGAGCGATTCGAGATCGCCGGGGGTCAGCTCGAAAAGATCGGCCGGTTCGGACACGAGGCCGGCATCGATCAGCTGCTCCATGATCTTGTCGCCCAAGCCGTCGATATCAAACGCGCGCTTCGAAGCGAAATGCAGCAGGCGTCCGAGGTCCTTGGCTTCGCAGTCCGGATTATCGCACATGAGCGCGACCTCGCCGTCGCGTCGTGTGACCGGCGTGTCGCAGGCGGGACAGGCCTTCGGGGCCGCGATCCCCTTTTCTTTGCCGGTCCGAAG
>CAYYII010000132.1:0-2768 GCA_964471445.1 uncultured Gammaproteobacteria bacterium | reverse complement strand
TCGCGTTCCGGGATTCGGGCATCGGCCTGTCGCAGAGCGATCGAGCGCGGCTCTTTGAACGCTTTTATCGTTCGAAGCGCGCGATCGATCTCAATCCCAACGCCTCGGGTCTCGGCCTCTTCATCGCCAAGTTCATCGTGACGGCACATGACGGCTCAATCGAGTATCGGCCCAGCGACGACGGAGGGTCCGTGTTCACCGTCGTGCTTCCGCGCCGGTCCGCGACCTGAGATCCGCTTGTTTCCGCACTTCTTTTAAGGTACGATGTCGATATAAGTACTCCGTTTTCCCCATGGCTAAAATCGTGTTGATCGTCGAGGATGAACAAAGCATGCAGCGGGCCTTGAAGAGCAAGCTCGCGCATGCAGGCTACGACGTGAGGGCGGCCGCCGACGGTGAAGAAGCGATGGCGGTCTTGACGTCCGAAGTGCCGCACCTTGTGCTTCTCGATCTCATCATGCCCAAAATCGACGGCATCTCCGTTTTGCGCCAGATGAAAGGTGAAGAACGGCTGCGCAAGGTGCCGGTCGTGATCCTGACGAACCTCAGCTCCGGCGACAAGGTGGCCGAGGCGATGCAGCTCGGTACGTTCGATTTTCTCGTGAAAGCCAACTACTCGCTCGACGACGTGCTAAAAAAAGTCACGGAACGGATTGGAGCACCGTAATCCCATTTCGGGAGCGCGGGAAGGAGGACCTGTGCCAATTCCACACCATATTTTGAAAGAGCCATCGATCGATCGCGCGGTCGACATCCTTTTGCGTGAAACGGTCGAAGCGGGTTCATCAGAACTCGTCCTAGAGCCGCAGCTTCGAGACGCGGTCGCGCGCATGCGGCGTGACGGGCTGATGCATGAACTCTTCCGGCAGCCGAAGCAGGCGCACCGGGATTTCATGGCGCGCCTGAAGCGCCTGGCGCATCTGCGCGATGACGCTCCGCTCGCGTTTCAAGAGGGAGGGCTGCGGCGCTGGGCCGATGGAGCCTCGATCGAGGCGCATCTTTCGATCGTGCCGGTCATGGAAGGGGAGAAAGCGGTGCTGCGATTTCGCTCCGCGACCCCGCGTTTCGACGGGCTCGGTCTTTCCGAAACCCACCGTGCGCCGCTTCAACGCATGCTGCAAAAGAAAAACGGCTTGATCCTCTTGGCCGGTCCGCGTCGGTCCGGCAGGACGACGACGCTTCGTGCCTTGCTGGAAGTGACCGGCCCTTTGCGGCGGCAGGTTTTGTTGATCGCTTCGCGCGACGAGGGCGATCTTCTTGGGGCGGAAGAAGAACACATTGATGCAGTTGCGGGGAGAACCGCCTCCTCGCTTTTGCGCGGGGCCGTCGCGAGGGGAGCCGAAATCATTGGACTGGACGCGCTCCGCGACGAAGAGGCAGCCGCGATCGCTGTCTCCGCCGCCGCACACCGTCTCGTAATCGCCGTTGTCGAAGCGCGGGATATTTCCAGTGCATTTCTCAGCCTCCTCGATCTGCGCGTCGAGTCTCGGTCGGCTGCGCGCGCGTTGTCGGGCGTGTTGATGCAAAGATTGGTGCGACGGGCCTGTCCCGAATGCCGTCGGCGTGAGACGCTGACGAGGACAGAAGCGTCCGTTTTGGGGTGGCCGTCGGCGCTGGCGAAACGCCTTTTCGAAAACACGGAAACGCAGACATTCACGCGCGGCGGCAAATGCGATGCGTGCCTTTTCACCGGGCATCAGGGGCAGATCGGCGTGTTTGAACTCCGTGATTTGACCAGCGCGGGACGTCGTCAACCGACGCTTTTGGATGACGGAGCGCGGAAGGTCCTGGCCGGAACGATCGCGCCCGAAGAAGCATTTCGCCTATGAAGCCTCCTCGCGGCATTTCGCTGGTCGAAGCCATTATCGGAACGGCGGTGTTTTTGATGGTGACGGTCAGCCTCTACCAAGCCATTATCGCCGCGTATCGCGCGGTCCGGCTTTCGCGCATCCAAACCATGGCAGCTGCGGCGGCAAACGAGCAGTTCGAGTTCACGAGAAATATGAGTTACGTCAACGTCGGCGTCGTCGGCGGCTTGCCGGCCGGCAAGATCCCATACCAGCAAAGTGTGACGCGCAGCGGCGTCACATTCCTGTTGACCAGCACGGTCCGCAATGTGGACGATCCTTTTGACGGCACGCTCGGTGGCACGCCGAACGACACGTCGCCGGCCGATTACAAGCTGTATGAACTCGTGGTCAGCTGTACGCAATGCATCGGGTTTGCGCCCGCGATTTTTACGACCACGATCGCCCCGAAAAACCTCGAGACCGCCTCTACGAATGGTGCGCTCTTCGTGCGGGTGATCGACGCGAACGGCCAGCCGGTCGCGGACGCCAACGTGACCGTCGTCAACGCCTCTTCGACGCCGCCTTTCACCATCAACGACGTCACGAACAACTCCGGCCTCTTGCAGCTCATCGACGTGCCTCCGGGCATCAACCGCTATAATGTCACCGTCACCAAGGGTGGATACTCGACCGAGCGCTCGTACGCACCCAATAGCACGATCGTGAATCCGGCCAAGCCGCATGGCACCGTCGCGCTGCAATCAGTGACGCAGATGAGCTTCGCCATCGACCGTTTGAGCACCCTGAACGTGTCGAGTGTCACGAATACGTGCGTCCCCGTCGGCGACATCGATTTTACTCTCACTGGTTCCAAGTTGCTTGGCACGACGCCTGATCAGCTGAAATATTCGCACACGTTCGCCACCGACGGCTCTGGCTTGCTCACGCTGCCTGCGCTCGAGTGGGACAGCTATCAGG
>CAYYII010000131.1:2246-2791 GCA_964471445.1 uncultured Gammaproteobacteria bacterium | reverse complement strand
TTCAGATCAGTTTCCCCGCTGCTCTGATTCTTGTGAGAGAGTACGGAGTCACGGCTCGCATTCGTTGTCGAAAAAGGGCCGACCAACGGGTGAAATACGCTCGTGCTGTCGTCAAAGGCGAGAATGCCCGAGGGATTCCATTGAGTCCCTCCGGAGGAATCGATGCGTTGACCGTACACGTCGTAGGAAGTGCTGAAGGCTGCCGTCTGACGGACAAAGGTCACCAAAGCGTCTCCAGACCCATCTCCAGAGAGCACAATGCCGGATGGATATTCATCCACCGCGTCGGAAGCGATCGGCAAGCCCTCGCCGACATACTGCGCGACGCCGGGTCCATTCAGTTTCTGCACGAAGACATCGGTATCGCCGCCGCCTCCATCCGCCGCGTACACGATCAAGGTATTGGTGCCGCTCATCGTGACTTTCGGCGTCGAGAGGAATCCTTGGACGGTCTGGACCGCGACGCCATTGGCCGTCCAGGAGACACTGCCGCTGGGGCTGATACGCTGCGCGTAGGTTCCGTCAGCGCCGCCGATCGTGCGATT
>CAYYII010000131.1:0-2236 GCA_964471445.1 uncultured Gammaproteobacteria bacterium | reverse complement strand
AACCGCTCCGCCAGCGCCATCGCCCGCCGCAGAACGCATGCGATCTTGATTGTCCGCGGCGGCACCGATCGCCACGCCATTACCGGTCCATTGTACGACTCCCAAACCGCTCACGCGTTGGGCGTAAATACCGGTATCGCTGTCCCCGTTCCGATGGTCTTCCCAACCGATGACGGCGCCGTTCGCACCGTCAGAAACAATCACCGGGAAAACCTGTTCGTTTGCAGCGGCGCCGATCGCCACGCCATTAGCTCCCCATTGTTGGGCACCGGCGGCATTCAAACGCTGCGCGCGCACGTCCGCATTCACGGAGGCGTTCCCTTGCATGAACGCAACGATCACGCCGTTCGCACCGTCTCCAACGGCCGTGAGGTTGTAGGAACTGGCCGCGCCATTCGCAACAACCGTCGCTCCGTCAGCGCCCCACTGATAGTTCCCGGTTGGCGAAACGCGTTGCGCGCGAATCTGGTCGAACGAGCCGCCTCCCGCACGAAAAACGACGATGGCGCCGCCGACCGCGTCCGGCAGCACGCTCATCTCCGAGGAGGGCGATTCTGTAGCGCTTTCATAGACGCGAACGCCCCCGGATGCCCATTGGGGCGTTCCGGCCGCGTTCAGCTTTTGAACGATGATCGCATTCGTTCCGCTCGTATCATCCACCCAGGCATACACATATTCACCAGCGGTCGTGACGGCCACGCAACCGTCGTTCGACGTGTTCACGCTGCACAGCTGCGTACCCGGAAGAAAGCCGGTGTTCGCCGTTGAGGAGTGCGCAATGCCGTCCGCCGACCAGGAGACCGAGCCGCTGGCTTCGACGAAATCCACGCCTCGGCCGAAGAATGCGAAGAGAAGGATCGAAATAACCAACGTCAAAATGGCGACGTGGACGGCGCGTCGTCGCATCCAGACTTCGCGGATCACCATACGAAAGCTCGGACCATCATATGGAGCATCTTACCACACCTCATGCGAGCGCACCTGCGTATAAGATCCGGCGCAAAAGAACGCGCACGATTCTTGCTGGACGGATCGTCAAAATACCCCTTAGATCGTCATGATCTCTTCCTCTTTCTCGGCGGCCAGGTCGCGGATTTTGTCGTTCCAAAGCTTCATGGCCGTTTCAAGGGCTTCCTGCAGGCGGAAACGCTCGTCTTCCGAGATCTGTTTTTCTTTTTCTAAGCGATTGAGTTCTTCCTTGATCGTTTCGCGCACGGCCCGGAGGCCGATGTGCGCTTCCTCCGCTTTCTTGCCGACGATCTTCGCCAGATCGCGGCGTCCTTCTTCGGTGAGCGGCGGGATCGTGATGCGCACGCGACTGCCGTCCACGACGGGGTTCACGCCGATCGGTGCCTGGCGGATCGCTTTTTCGATTTCTTTCGTCAAGGCCTTGTCCCACGGCTCGATCATGATCGTCTTGGCATCGGGCACGAGAACGGAAGCCACGCCTTTAACGCTCATCGCGCCGCCGTAGGCCTCGACCATGATATCTTCGACCAATGCCGCGTTCGCGCGCCCGGTGCGCAGGTTGCTCAGGTCGGATTTGAAGAACTCGAGGACCTGCTCGAACTCGGGACGAAATTCATCGATCAGCGTTTTCATAGCGTCAGGTTCAGAAACCGGTATTTTGTTTAAACGAGGTGGTCCCCATGAAGATGGTCGCGTCATTCGCGGGATCGATCAAGAGCGTCGTGGCCGCGCGCCCGGTCGGCAGCTTGGACGTCGTCCATTTTCCGCCGCCATCGACGGATCGATAGAGCGTGCTGACCGTGCCGTAGGCGATGAAATTCGAATCCTTCGGGCTGACCGCCAAGGAATAGATAACGGTCGTGCCGTTCGGCGTCAAGAGCGTGAGCGGCTTCCAGGTCGCGCCAGCATCGGTCGAGCGCAGCATGCCGTAATTGGAGGTGACGATCAGGCTGTTTCCGCGGGCAACGTCTTCGGCGATGATCATGTTGTCCAGGGCCCCTGGATAGCTGCCCATGCCCGGACTCAAATCGACCCAGGTCGCGCCGGCATCGGTCGTCTTCCAAACGCCACGATTGCGGGTGCCGACGTACATCACGCGCGAGTCGCCGGCCGTCGCGAGCACTTGGCGCACTTCGTTTTCAAAACGATGGATCGGCGTCCAAGAGCCGCCGGCATCCATGCTTTTCAAGAGATCCCCCTGATTCGTCGCAGCATAGATCGTCGTCGGATTGAAGCGGTCGACGACGACGCTGTTCACGATCGTTTC
>CAYYII010000130.1:0-2811 GCA_964471445.1 uncultured Gammaproteobacteria bacterium | reverse complement strand
CCGGCACCTTGAGAAGTTTCATGAAGCGAGCCTTGTCCTTGAAAGGGCCGATCAGTGCCGCCGAGAGCGTCGACGTGCGGAAGACCTGCTTGGCGACGGCCAAGACGTCTTCGCGCGTGACCTTGTCGATGCGCGACAAGCGTTCCTGCGGCGTCTCAATCTTTTTCTGGAGCAATTCCTGCTTGGCGAAAAATTCGGCGAGCGCGCTCGATTCTTCGAGGCCGAGCACCGTCTTACCCTTGATGTACTCCTTGGCGCGCAAGAGCTCTTCAGCCGTCACGCCTTTCCTGGCGGCCTTCCCGAGCTCCTGGAGGATTACGGCGATACCTTCGTCGAGCTTGGCTTTGGTTAAGCCCGCCTGGATCGCAATATTGCCGACGTCCTGATACGGGCTCAGGCTGGAGCGCACCGAGTAGGCCAAGCCGCGCCGCTCGCGCACCTCGGTGAAGAGGCGTGATGACATGCCGCCGCCGAGAATCGTCGAGAGCACCGAGAGGGCCGGCAGATGCTTGTGGCCGTAGGGAAAGCCCGGGAAGCCAAGCGCGAACTGGACCTGTTCGGTCTCTTTGTATTGTAGCGCAAGCCGAGCTCCCCCGCTCCTCAGGCGCGAGAGCGGGTATGATTTCAACTTCTTTTTCGGCTCTTTGACGCCACCGAAGGTTTTTTCGAGCAAGTCCGTAACCGACGGCTCAATTTTTCCGGCGACGGCGATGACCATCCGCGAAGGCGCGTAGGCTTCATCACGCCACTTTGCGAGCTCGGCGCGGCCCAAGCCGTCCATCGTCTGGTGCGTGCCGGCGATCGGGCGCGCGAGCGTGCCTTCGTAGATCAGCTCTTCGAGCAGTTCTTCTGCCCGCATCATCGGGTTGTCGTCGTACATGTTGATCTCTTCCTTGATGACCTCGCGCTCGCGCTCGCATTCGTCGGCGCGATAGGTCGAATGGAAGAGCATGTCGTGGAGCATGTCGACGGCCAGCTCGACCTTTTCGGCGTTCAGCTTCACGTAGTAACCGGTGTAGTCCTTGCCGGTGAAGGCGTTATAGTCGGCGCCGACGGAATCGAGATCACGGCTGATGTCGAGCGTGCTCGGGCGGCGTTCAGTGCCTTTGAACATCATGTGCTCGACGAAATGGGACGCGCCGGCAAGCTTGCCGTTCTCATAACGGCTGCCGATTTCGAAAAGGACCAGGACCGTGGCGGCCTGCGTATCGCGCGACGGCACCAGGATGACTCGCGTGCCGTTCTTGAGCGTGGTGGTTTGAAACAAGGACATGCTAGAAGCCGAGTTTCGCGGCCAGATACCCTTCCAATTCATCGAGCTTTACGCGCTCCTGCTGCATAGTGTCGCGATCGCGGACCGTGACGGCTTGATCGTTCAACGTGTCGAAATCGTACGTAACGCAATACGGCGTGCCGATTTCGTCCTGGCGGCGATAGCGTTTGCCGATCGACTGGGTTTCGTCGTAGTCGGTCGCCCAGCGCTTGCGGAGCTTGGACGCGAGCGCGCGGGCTGGAACCGAGAGTTCGTCTTTCTTGGAAAGCGGGAGCATGGCGATTTTGAACGGCGCCAGCGCCTTCGGGAAGCGCATGACGACGCGCAAATCCGTCTCCCCTTCTTCGGCGGTGCGGGCCTGCTCTTCGGCATACGCTTCGAGCATAACAAGCAGTACGGTCCGGTCGATGCCGAAGGTCGGCTCGACGACATGCGGGATGTATTTCTGGTTGGTGACGGGATCGATGTACGACAAGTCAGCGCCCGAGGCGTCCGTATGCTTCTTGAGATCGTATTCGCCGCGATACGCAAGGCCGTAGAGCTCTTTCTGACCGAAGGGATAGTGGTATTCGATGTCGACGGTGCGCTTCGAGTAGTGCGCGCGTTCGCCGTCCTCGATCTCATGGAACACGAGGTTTTCTTTTTTCACGCCGCAGAAATCGAGCCAGTCCTTCATCTCTTGGAGCCAATACTCGAAATGCTTCTCCCATTCGTCGGGATGCACGAAATACTCGAACTCCATCAGGTTGAATTCGCGCGTGCGGAAGATGAAATTGCCAGGCGTGATCTCGTTGCGAAAGACCTTGCCTTGCTGGGCGATGCCGAACGGCACGCGTTTGCGCGTCGTGTCGAGAATCAGTTTGAAATCGACGAACATCGCCTGCGCCAACTCGCCGCGCAGATACGCGACGGAGGCGGCATCCTCGGTCGCCCCAATGAACGTCTTGAACATCATGTTGAAGTTCCTCGGTTCCGTGAACCCGTCCTTCGTACCGCAATGGGCGCAAGCTTTCGTCAAATCGATCTGATCAGCGCGGTAGCGCATGTGACACTTCTTGCACTCGACCAGCGGATCCGTGAACTCGGCCAGATGGCCGGAAGCCTCCCATACCTTGGGGTTCATGATGATGGCGGCATCCATGCCGACCATATCGTCGCGCTGGGTCACGAAACGCTTCCACCAGGCGTCCATGATGTTGCGTTTGAGCTCGGTGCCGAGCGGACCGTAGTCCCAGGAGTTGGCCAAGCCGCCGTAAATGTCGGATCCGGGGAATACGAAACCACGTCGTTTCGCCAAGGAAACCAGTTTTTCCATTTCGATCATATGGCGCAGCCTATCACGGGGCCGGTTTCAGTTCAATATCATCGGCAATGAAAACGGGCTCTTTTTCTTGGGTGAAATCGATCTGGTCAGTGCGGAGCGGCTGGTAGCCTGCATGCTCGGCCGTCAGGAAATAGCGGTTCTGACCGGCCAGGAAGGCGTACCGGCCGCGGGCGTCGGTCACCTGGGCTTCGAGGACCTTGTTGTAGGCGGATTC
>CAYYII010000129.1:0-2840 GCA_964471445.1 uncultured Gammaproteobacteria bacterium | reverse complement strand
GGGCACCCGCGCCGGCCGACATCTCTTTGAGCAAGCTCTCGGCGGCTGCGTCCGGATCCAAACCGTAATGCGAAGCAAGCGCCTTCACGAACTTTTTCGTGTAGACGGCTTCAGGCAATTTATTGAGTTCGTTGTTCTCGAGGGCGGCGACGTATTTCTTTCCGACGTGCGTGATGCGTTCAACGTCTTCAAGTGTTTCGTTCCGTTCTTCGCGTGCGTCTCGAAGGGCTTCGCCGATCGTGCGATCGTCGAGCGCTTTCTCTTGGAAGGCGACCATACCGGACTAGACTACACGATCTTCTGGCATCTCGCCATCAATCGCCTCGTCGTCCGGTTCTGTTTCCGCGCCGTCGGGCCGCGGCACCATGATATCGCGGGGTTTGGCACCATCGCCGGGACCGATGACGCCTTTTTCTTCAAGCAGATCCAGGATGCGGGCCGCACGCGCGTAGCCGATCTTCATGCGGCGTTGCAGGAAAGAAGCGGACGCCTTGCCGGCGCGCACGACGATATCCTGCGCTTCTTGAAGGAGCGGTTCGTCAGCGCCGCCGTCATCGTTGAAGGCCACGCCGTTGGATGTTGCACCCAAACGATCAACGATTTCATTCTGATACTCTGGAGCGTCAAAATTGCTCTTGATGAAGTCCGTGACTTTTTTGATTTCGGTATCGGAAATGTAGGTGCCTTGGAGGCGCTTCGGTTTCGAGAGTTCAGCGGAGGTGAAGAGCATGTCGCCGCGGCCGACGAGCTTTTCCGCGCCGAGCGAGTCGAGGATCGTGCGCGAGTCGGTGCCGGACGCGACGGCGAAGGCGATGCGCGCGTTGAAGTTCGCCTTGATGAGGCCTGTGATGACGTCGACGGACGGGCGCTGCGTCGCGAGGATCAAGTGAATGCCGACGGCGCGGGCCATCTGTGCCAAGCGGATGATGCAGGTTTCGACGTCTTTGCCCGCGCTTGAAATCATGAGATCGGCAAGTTCGTCGATCACCACGACCAAGTAGGGCATTTTCTCATCAGAGGCTTCATTGTACGAGCCGATATCGCGTTTGCCATAGCGGGCAAGCTGCGTGAAGCGGCGGTCCATTTCTCCAATGGTCCATTTGAGGGCGTTCAATGTTTTCGCGACATCGGTGATGGCCGGCACGAGCAGGTGCGGGATGTTGTTGTACGCCGTAAGTTCGACGCGCTTCGGATCGACCATGATGAAACGAAGTTCGTCCGGCCCATGGCTGTAGAGGAGCGAGATGATGATCGAGTTCAAGCAGACCGTCTTGCCCGAACCGGTCGAGCCGGCGACGAGCATGTGTGGCATCTTGGCGAGGTCGGCGAGCCACGGCTTGCCGGCCACGTCCTTGCCGAGCGCCACGCGCAAAGAGGCATGCGAAGAGCGGAATTCCTGCGACTCCAAAATATCGCGCAGGTTTACGATTGCGACCGCTTGGTTCGGTACTTCGATGCCGACGAGTGACTTGCCAGGAATCGGGGCCTCGATGCGGATCGGATGCGCGGCGAGGGCGAGCGCCAAGTCGTTATTGAGCGACGTGATGCGATTTAATTTAATGCCGTCGTGCGGCTTCAAAGTAAACTGCGTGACCGTCGGCCCGACCGAAACTTCACCCATTTCCGACGGCACGCCGAAATTCTCCAAGGTTTTTTGGATGATGTGTTGATTGCGCCCGATGTCGCCGGACGTCGGCTTCATCGACTTGTTGCTCAAAAGATCAAGGGGCAGCGTGACCTTGCGCCAGACTTTTTTCTTGAGGCCGCTCTCGATGTGTTCTTCCGCCATGATCGGCTGCGGCATGATTTCGTTGCCGTCACCGTCATCTTTCATTTCTTTCGCCGCGAAGGAAGGCTTGGGCATTTCCTGGGTCATCGAAGGCGCGCCGATCGTGCCGCCGCTCTCCTCGGGCTTCTTCTTCAGGAAAGAAAGGAACGCACGATGCGGGAAGACGACGCGTTCAAGCGAAGTCCTGAGGAGGAGAAGAAGCGAGGCCAACAAGCCGCCGGAGATGACGATCACTGCGCCCCAGAAGCCGAGTCCTTGCTCCAAAAGATAACTGATCAGCATGCCGAGATAGCCGCCGCCCATTTCGAGATTTTTTCCGAAGACGACGCCGTCCGGCCGCGCCATGAGAAGATGAATGAGCGAGCCGAGCATCAGGATGAAGAGTCCTGCGCCGAGCTTGCCGGCGGCGTCAAACGTTTTCCAGGTGCTGCGCAGGCGGCCGACCGCGATGAATAGCAAAAAAATCGGCAGGAGTACGTAGAGCTTGCCGAGCAGCTTATGATTGAAATCGTTGAAATAGTGGCCGATCACGCCCGCCAATCCGAAGGCCGAGAGCGTGAAGAGCAGCGCCACGATAAAGAGCGCGATCGTGACGAGCCCGCGTTTTGTGTCGTCGCTGAGCGCCAGCGCTTCCGGCCGCGGTTCCTTCTCGCTGTTCTTGTTTTTCTTTCCTTCTCCGTTCTTCCGGGGTTTCTGTGACATGCGGCCGTATTTTTACAGGCGCATTGTACCAGGTGCGGCCAAACAAAAAAACCCACCGAATGTACAAACGCCGCCCTCGCGAGAATTGCGAGTGCGGCGTTCTGAGACGTCGGTGAGGTGATCAGCTCGCCGGGATGGCGAGCTCGCCGAGGGGCTGCTCCTCGTCCGTGCTGGAGGAGAAGAGCACCTCGGGCGCCGCCGGCAGAACCTGGCCGGCCTCGGCGACCGGGGCCGTCGGTTCGGTCTCGGTGGTCGGAGCGGGGACCTGGGCGTCCTCGGCGGACGGCTCGGTCTCCGGGGCGACCGGGGCGGCGGGCGCGTCGCCCTCGGGGGCCGGCGCGGGGGTGGG
>CAYYII010000128.1:0-2864 GCA_964471445.1 uncultured Gammaproteobacteria bacterium | reverse complement strand
GAAATTTTTTTGAAGAGGTACTCCATTATTTTTCTTGTGCGTAGAGGAAATACTCCACGCCGCACATGTTAGGATCCTCGCTTTCATCGCCAGGACAGATACTGACGCGATAGCCAGCTGCGAGGAATGCCTCACGCAGCGAGTCGTCGGCCGGAAAATGCTCTTTCCGTCCGGGGTCCTGTTCCGCCGCGGGCAACGCCTTCCGATCATAGACACATGCGACGCAACGCGCGGCCCATGTTGCGGACGTTCCCGGTTCAGGAGCGAACACCTCCGCCGTCTCGCCCTCATGAAAATATCCGGCGGATCGGAGGTTCTCAACGATTTCTCGTGCGACGGTTTCATGCCGTTCGGTTTCGTTTGCGCGTTCCGCGGCCGGTACTTCAGGTGTTTCGCCAAATGGGCTCATGGGTGTCAGGATCGAGATTATACGACCCATCATATCAGGCAAATCGCTGATTTCACAATCAAACCGCTTCCTCGGCCTTCGGCCGGAAGCGCTGCGGGATGAGAGTTCCGAAAAGAAGCAGGCTGCCAGCGATCGTCTCACGGGAAGCATCCTTGCCATTCGAAAGGAACCAGACCAGCCCGGCCGCGATTAGGCCCGCTCCCCCGTGTTCTTTTGCGCTCGAGCGATCACACGTTCGTAGACGCGCAAATACCCTTGCGTCATTTTCTGTTGGCTGAAAAACGTGACCGCGCGGTGGCGGGTCGCCTCGCGGCTGATGCGATCGATGGACGCGATGGCTTTAACCATCCCTTCGACGCTGTCGACGATGTAGCCGGTCTTGCCGTCGGCGATGACTTCCGGAACGGAGCCGTTGCGCCAGGCAATCACGGGCGTGCCGCACGACATAGCTTCGATCATCACGAGACCGAACGTTTCGTCATACTGCGTTGGAAAGAGAAGCGCCTTGGCGCCTTGCAGCAAGCTGATTTTTTGAATCTCGTCCGCTTCGCCCACGTAACGGACGGTTTGTCCGTTGATTTCGGGTTGGATGCTCTTTTGCCAATAACCTTCCGAGGGATAGCTTCCGCCGGCGATGCGAAGCTCGACACCCGCAGCCTTGGCGGCTTCGATGGCGAAATGGACCCCCTTTTCTTCGGTGATGCGCCCGAGATACAAGAAATAATCTTGCGGCTTCGGTTCGAACGCGAAGAGGGCGGTGTCGATGCCGTGATAAACGTTCGCAACCCAGTTCAGCTCCGGCATCTGCTTGCGCTGCGCGTAGGAAAACGAGACGTATGACAAGTCGCGATGCCTCAGCATGAGCGGACGAATTTCGTCCCGGACGGAACTGTGCACGGAAATCAAAGTCGGCGTCTTGCTGAGGGGGGCGTAGAAACCGCTCAGCAGCGTGAAGTGACTATGGACGATGTCGACCGAGTCCGCGTTCTTGTAGCAATCGGAAATCAAAGCATGCAGATGATGCCTCTGGATGTCGGCGGGGAATGACTCTTTCGAAAGGCAGACGTCCGTCGTGGAGTGAAGTCGCCCGGCCGTCTTGGAGTCTCCGGACGCGTACAGCTCCACCTGATGGCCCGCATGCACCATCGCGTCGGTCAGCATGCCGACATGCGAATAGATGGCTTTCGTAGCCCCGTTCATGACCGGATGGAGGCTCGAGACAAGTTGTGCTATGCGCATACGTTTGAAGCGTTGGTAAACGCGCGGAGATACGCGGCAAACACCTTGTTCGGCGCGTGATCTGTACGAATCATGTGTTGAAAACGCTCGGAAGCGGGCGCGTGCAGGAGCTTGCTTACTTTGCGCACGACACGTGCAGGGTCCGTCATCTCCGTAATCCAGTCCCCAAGGCCGTTCGCGCGGTATTCGGCATTCCAGCCGACGCCAGGCGCAATAAGGGTGCGTTTTCCCAGGAGCGCGGCTTCCATGACCACGGTCGGCGAGACGTCGAAATGCGACGGCAGGATGAGAAGGTCGACGGAACGATAGAAAGAAAGCAATGCTTCTTGATTCATCGGCGGAATGACTTCAAGCGCGCGGCGATACGCGTTTTTGAAACGAATGTCTCTCTTGGAGTCAGGAAGAAGCGTGACGCTTTTGAACGTCCAGGGCAAGCCGCGGCGCTTCGCTTCTTGCGCGATGCGGAGCAGCGCCCGATGATTCTTGATGCGGTCCCAGCGTGCGACGCAGCCGATCGCGATCCCCTGCCGGGCGGCGTCTTCTTTTTTTTGCGCTCGCGTCGCGGCACGCGCGAACCTTTCCGAATACGGCAACGGGATGATCAAGGCCTGCGCGGCGGGGACCGGAGCAACCACGGCTGAGAACATGTCTTTGCTCGAGGTATTGAGAAACACCTGGGTGCGCGCGACGGTCACGATGTCACGCTCCATGGCGCGCATCATCTGGCGGCCCGCCCAGGTATAAAGATGCTTATACTGATCAAATTCGATGCGAGCGATGCCCGCGTGCTGGATAACGACTGGCAGAGCTTCCTGGGCGGCCGCTTCAAGCAGAATCCACGCGTAGACGGAAAAGCCGTTGAGAAAAAGGATGTCCGGTCCGATGCGTCGCATAAGCCGCCGTGCGCTCGCAATCTCCCCGGCGAACCATGTCTTCGGATCTTGCTTCTTCGCAAGCTTCAAAAACGAATGATAGCGCTCTTCGGGCAAGAAAAAATCGTAATACATCTTGCGTCCGGCAAAAGGCACGCGCGCGATCCTCGGGCGTTTCCCTGTGCCGAAACGGCACACGACCCCGACCCATGCATGGCCGTGTTTCGCGGCGTATGAAGAGAATGCACGCGTAAAATTGGCAGGACCGCCATGAGCGATGTCCGCTTCCCCGGGAAGATTGGATCGGTAGTCGTTGCTCAGGATCTTCATGACCGCCCAGCATA
>CAYYII010000127.1:0-2883 GCA_964471445.1 uncultured Gammaproteobacteria bacterium | reverse complement strand
CAACGCTTTCGAACGGCGCGCCTGGGAGGAGTGGGAAGAAGAACGGGTCCACGGCATCGACGGCATCCTACGTGCGGTCAGCAGCCTGATCAATCGCGCCTCCGCGATCTGCGCCCGGCTGCATCCTGTCGGCACGCCTAACGGACTCGCCTGAACGGCGGGTCTTTTTCATTGCCATTTCCGGCGAAAACGGTAAGATGCCCTCATATGAAAAAGGACGCGACGATCGTCGTTTCTGGAGCTCAGCCGACGGGCGAACTCCACATCGGAAACTGGGCGGGCAGCCTGCGCAATTGGCTATCGTTGCAAGACGCGCATCCGGAACGCTGCTGGTTCTTCATCGCCGACTACCACGCGATGACGATCGCCTACGAGCCGAAAGAGATGCAGCATCGCATCCTCGACCTCGCCGCGTCGCTCTTGGCGCTCGGGCTCGATCCGAAAAAATCGACGCTCTTCGTGCAGTCCGACGTGCCGGAGCACGCCGAACTCTGCTGGATCCTGAACACCGTCACGCCCGTCGCCGAAATGGAGCGCATGACGCAGTACAAGGACAAAGCCGCGCGCCACGACAAGAACGTCAACGTGGCCCTCATGGACTATCCGGTGCTCCAAGCGGCCGACATCCTGATCTACGGTGGCAACGCGGTTCCGGTCGGGCAGGACCAAGTCCAGCATGTCGAAACGACGCGCGTCATCGCCCGCAACTTCAACAAGCGCTTTGGCGACCTCTTCCCGGAACCGAAAGCGCTCTTGACCGAGACACCGAAAGTCATGAGCCTGGCCGAACCGACGAAAAAAATGTCGAAGAGCCACGGCCCGAAATCCTATCTTTCGCTTGATGACGAGCCGGAAGAGATTTTGAAAAAGCTGAAAGGCGTGCCGACGGAACCGAGCGGCATCGTCACTGACGAAGCGCTGGCGACCGAAGCGTACGCGGGCGTCGCCTTACTACTCGATCTCATCGAGATGTTCGCCGGCCGGGACGCGCGGACGGCAGCGATCGCCCAGCAGCCGGTCAAATACGGCGAAGTGAAAAAACTGGCGGCCGAGGCGGTCGCGACATACTTCGCGGACTATCGGGCCAAGAAGAAGGATTTCATGAAAAACCCGGACCGCATCCGGATAGTCTTGGCTTCCGGCGGTGCCAAAGCCCGCGCGGTCGCCCGCCAGACCATGGATGCCGTCTTGCACGCGACTGGCTTGCGCTGAGCATGACCTACGAGGAGATCTTGAAGCAGCTGGAAGACTATCATGCCGCGCTCGCGGCGGAAGAACGCCTCGCCCGCGCGGGCCTGAAGGCGCGCCCTTCGCTCGTCTCTATTAGGGAACGCCAGAACGATCTCTTTTCACAGGACACGATCGTTGCGCTACGCGAAATGATCGAGCGCACGCCGCAGCCCAAAAAGCGCGACCAGATGGAACGCGCACTCTTCGCCCTGCTTGAAGGCGTGATTGCCGCCGATACGCTGCCGATCGAGGAGAAAATTTTCCAAAAAACCGCATCGCTCGAAACCGGCGCCGACGGCTTGAAAGTTCCCTACGACGACATCGGCGCATTGATTGCGCATGAAGAGGACCTCGCGAAACGAGAAACGCTGCGTGCCGCCCAGGCGGCGCTCTGCGAAGAGCTGACGCCACTGCGCCTCGATCTCGAACACGCCGCCCGTCAGGCGCTCGCCAAGTTCGGCTTCGGCACGATGCGCGAATACGCGGAAACGAAAAAACGGGTGCGCTACGACGCTTTCTTGCAAAAAACGCTGCCGATCCTTGAAGAGACGACCGGCATGTACCGCCGCGTCATGTCGGATGCATTGCGCCGCGCGTATGGAAAAGAGCTCGGGGATCTCGGCTCGGCACATGCCCTCCATTGGCGGGCTGGAAACGAATTCGCGCACCTCTTCCCCGCCGACAAACTCTTCACCCTTTGCAGCGGCGCCTTCGCCACGATCGGCCTGCCGTTCGAGCAAGCGCCGCATATCCGCATCGACGCCGAAGCGCGCCCCGGCAAGCATCCCTCCGCCAGCTGCTTCGCTCCGCGCGCCCCAGAAGAAGTCCATATCCTCCTGAAGCCGCAAGGCGGTTTCGAAGACGTGCGCGCGCTCCTACACGAAGGCGGTCGCGCGATGCATCTCGCGCACATGGACGCTTCGCTTCCCTATGAGTGGCGGGGCTTGCCGCGCTCCCAAGCGCTTTCTGAAACGTTCGCCGCACTTATCGAGCATCTGCCCGAAAATCCTCTTTGGCTCGAGCATGTGCTACACGTACCGAAAGGCGCCGCCGAACGCTTTGGCGCTTCGGTGCTGCTCGGGAATCTTTTTGCGCTGCGCCGCTACGTCGCGAAGTTCAGCTACGAACTCGCCTTCGACGAAAAACCCTATGACATCGCGCGCAACAAAGAGCTGTACACGAAGACGCTGCGCGACCTGACCGGCTTCGCCTACGAGCCGGAATTCTGGCTTGAAGACATGGACGGCGGTTTTTACGGCGCTGACGAGCTGCGCGCATGGATCGCCTCGGCCCAGCTCGAGGAGCATCTCGTCCGTACCTTCGGCGATCGTTGGTTTCTGAAACGCGACACAGGCGCCTTCCTCAAGGAACTTTTTGCCAAGGGCCTGTCTTGGGACGCCGAAGAGCTGGTGCAAAGCGTCGGCATGACCGCCTGGAATCCTATGCCCCTCATTCGCAAATTCGACGGGGTTTCGAGGTTGCTGCGCTAAAACTTTTCGCTTTGAAAAACCATGCCTCACATTCATACTGATCCAGGAGAGATCGATAGGACGGCGGACGTCTTTATCGTGCATGCCAAAACCGGGCGCCTCCTTCTGCGGTTTCATGACAAGCACAAGATGTGGCTCGTTCCAGGAGGGCATATCGAAAACC
>CAYYII010000126.1:0-2940 GCA_964471445.1 uncultured Gammaproteobacteria bacterium | reverse complement strand
ACCGCCATCGACGCAAACGATCGGGGAAGCCTCCGAGGACGAGGTCCTGAGACGCGTGCGTCGCGCGGCCAACACGGCACTCATACGGCGGATGATCTTGGCCAAGGCGCTCGAAGACAGTCCGGACGGCGAAACGGCCCGCGCGGTCATCGAGCGCTGGAGAGCCGCCGAAACGCATGCGGCCAAGACGCGTCTCCGAAAGGCGTTTGATCGCCTGTCATTCGACGCAAGCGCTCGCGCCCTAGCCGAACGCGGCATCGAGAAGATGTCGGGCGAACAGGCGTTGGAGCGGGCGCGCGAACTGGAACAAGCGCTCGACGATCTTCCGCGCGCGACCGAAGGGCTTCGATCCGCGCTCGACGCGCAGCTCGGCGAAAACGGCAAACCCCGCTCTTGAAGCGGGGCTTTTCTTTCCATTGACAAAAGATGAAGAAAGAGCGAGGCTGCATTTAGGAGGAATGCATGCTCGAAGCTCTTTACGAAGCGGAACGCGCCTTGCCGGATCTGCTCATGAGCGCGGAGGGTTGGTCGGGCCTCTTTGCCGACACTGAACGCCCGCATCTCAAGCGCGTCTGGCGGCAGTGGGATCAGAATCGCATCTCGCTGCACGACTTCGGTCCGTGCGAGCCTGGTCAGGTTTTCCCACATCCCCATGAATGGGATTCGGCGATCCGTATCAAGGATGGGGAGTGTGAAACGGGCACGGCCTATGTCACCTTTCCCGGGGAGCCGATCGATATCTTCACGAGGGTGATTCTCGTGCCGGGCTCCGCCTACGAGCTCATCGGTCCTCGAGCTGTCCACTGGGTACGTCCTACGCACCCGAACGGGTACGCTTCGGTCATGGTCTCTGGCCCGCCTAAGTATCACCAAGACCGTCGGCGCGTCAATACGCCTTCGCGCGCGCTGACGCCCGCCGAGATCATGGCGCAACTTGCGCGCTTCCGAGGCTTCTACCGGCGCTAAACGGTTCTTGAAACGCAAACGACGGCTCTCGCCGCCGTTTTTCTTTTAGATTTTTCCTTTCAGCGAATCCTTGAGGGTCTTTCCGGCTTTGAATTTCGGCACACGGACTTCCGGGATCGTGATCTTCTCGGTAGGGTTCTGCGGGTTCACGCCCATGCGCGAGGCGCGGGTGCGGGCCGAGAAGGCGCCGAAGCCCGCGATCGTCACTTCTCCGTCCGCCTTGAGCTCTTGGATGATCAGGTCGGTCAGGGTTTCGATGATCTCTTCGCCGCGCTTCTTCGGTAAGTCCATCTTCTCGGCGAGTTTCAGCGCCAGTTCAGCTTTGTTCATAGGTATTACTCGATGATCTTTTGAATCTGTTCGATCTGCAGGGCTCGGCCGTCATCACCGACGGTCACGATGACCGCGTTCAGGTCTACGTCGCCGCTTTCCGGAATCTGGAATGGCACGGCTTCACCGTCGACGAAGCGGCTGATCGGCCCTTCGGGCGCGACGCCGAGTACGGAGTAGCGCGCGCCGGTCATGCCGATGTCGGTCAGGTAGGCGGTCTTCTTGGGAAGGATGCGCGCGTCGGCGGTCGGCACATGCGTGTGCGTACCCGTCACGGAGGAGACGCGCCCGTCGAAATGCAGGCCGAAGGCGATGCGTTCCGAGCTCGCCTCGCCATGGAGATCGACGATGATGGCGTCGAGCCGCTCGTCAGCATGGCGTCGCAGGATTTCCTCCATCGCGTCGAAAGGATTGCCGTACGGTTCCCGCATGAATACCTGGCAAATTAAGTTTACCACCAGCACTTTTTTGCTGCCAAGCGTCAGAATTTTTTCGCCTTCGCCGGCCGTGCCGGGCGGAAAGTTCGCTGGACGTATGAGGAGGTCTTTCAAATCGGGATCTTCCCAGACCTCATGCGGGCCCTTGGGATTCGCAAAGATGTGATTGCCCGAGGTGAAAAAGTCGACGCCGCCTTCTTTCAATTCGGCCAGGATCGCCTTGGTAAGCCCTTTGCCGTGCGCGAGGTTCTCGGCGTTGATGATCGTCAGGTCGGGGTGGTAGGTTTCTTTCAAATCCGGGAGCGCCTTTAACAGCGCTTCCCGCCCGATTTTGCCGACGACGTCGCCGACCAGGAGGAATGTGAGCATAGGGGCTGCGTTAAGCCAGACGGTTGGGCGGCAAGAAGTTTACCGCGCGTATTCGATCGCGCGCATCTCCCGGATGACGTTGATCTTGATCTCGCCCGGATATTGCAATTCCTGCTCGCATTTCTTGGCGATATCTTTTGCCAGCTGCCAGGCGCCCAGGTCGTCGATTTTTTGAGGCGACACGAAGACGCGCATCTCGCGGCCTGCTTGGATCGCGTAGGCATGCTCGACAGCGGGGAAGGAGGTCGCAACCTTCTCGAGATCTTCGAGGCGGCGGACGTAATTCTCAAGGGTGTCCTTGCGCGCGCCGGGTCGGGAGCCTGAAATCGCGTCCGCGGCTTTGCAGATGTACCCTTCGACGTTGCGCGGTTTGTCCTCGTGATGCGAAAGCGAGTGGTAGGCGACTTCTTCAGGGAAGCCGAACTTCTTCATGATGTTGTAGCCGATCTCGGGGTGGGCGCCGGGGACGTCATGGTCGACGGCCTTGCCGATGTCGTGGAACAAGCCTCCTTTCAAGAGCTCGGCCGCGTTGGCGCCCAGTTCCTTGCCGAGGTAGTTGCCGATCAGCGCGACCTCGATCGAATGGCGTAGGACGTTCTGGCCGTAGGAGGTGCGGTATTTCAAGCGGCCGAGGATCGAGATGAGTTTCGGATCGACGGAGCCGAGTGGGATGCCGCATTCGATCATCGCGTCTTCGCCGGCTTTTTTGATGTCGAGCGCCAGCGTGCGTTTGGCTTCTTCGATCGCTTCTTCGATCTTGGTCGGCTGGATGCGTCCGTCCTTGATGAGTGCTTCGAGCGCGAGGCGGGCGACCTGGCGGCGGATGGGGGAGAAGCCC
>CAYYII010000125.1:0-3002 GCA_964471445.1 uncultured Gammaproteobacteria bacterium | reverse complement strand
GTCGACGACGGCGTCTTCTTTTTGGCGCTCATCGCGTTCACCCTTCCCCGAAGCCACTTGGCCCCGTGTGATGGCATCATACGCGATCCAGATCAAGATCAGCCAGTAGAGGAGGTTCGGGAGCATCCCGAGGTTCAAGCCGGCTGCCGACACGAGCGCGTTCACGACGATCGGCAGTGTCGCGGCGTACATTGTCGCGATCAAGGCGCGCTTCCACGGCCAGGGGCGTTTCGCGATGCGCATCGCGAACCACAGGAGCAGCGCATGGAGCGCGGCGCTGATCAGGAAGCCGGCCAATGTGAGGCTGAAGACGACCAAAGCCGTCAACAGCGCGCCGAGAAAGAGGGCGGGTGGCGCCCAGCGCGCGATCCGGTCGCGAAGTTCCTCGCGGGTCACGCGGAAGTCCGGAACGCGCGCGAATGACAGCGCCTGCGTCCGAAGCGGATCGCGCTGCACGATGCCGGTCGCGTTCACGACGAAGCCGCTCTCCCCTTCTTGCAGGGCGAGCGGGCCCGTCGCGCTGTTGACGATGAGCTTGAACTCCTTGTCGCCGAAGACGAGCGGCGCGGGAAGCGTGTTCGAGAAAGCACCTTTCTTCATTTCGAAGACGGCGCCGGCCGGGATGCGCGTACGCAAGCCTTCCGTGAAGGCTTGCAGCCCATGACGCGTATCGATGAAGAAGACGATCAGGAACGGCAGCACCCACAAGAAGACGGAGAGCAGCGCGAGATGCGCGACGCTTTCTCCGAGCACGCGATCGTCGAGCTGGCGGTAAAAATCCTTGCGGCTCGAAGCGGCGACGGCCGTGCGGATCCAGCGGCGCAGCCAGGCAAAGAATTTCATCAGACGAGGGTCACGCTGGACACGGAATCCTTCTCAGCCTTGAAGCGCATGACGCGCACGCCCTGCGTCTGGCGGCCGAGCTGCGGCACGGTGGCCGAAGAGAAGCGGATGACCTGGCCTTGCTCGGAGATGACGATCACGTCGCGCGCATCCTTGGCGTTGATCAGCATCGCTTGGACGATCGGGCCGGTCTTGGCGGTGACTTCGGCCGTCTTGATGCCGCTGCCCGCGCGGCCCTGCACCTTGTATTCGCTGACGTTGGTGCGCTTGCCGTAGCCGTGTTCCATCACGACCATCAAATCGAAGGCGCCCTTGTCGACCGATTTTCCGTCGACGACGTCCATGCCGACAATCTCGTCCTTGCCCTTCATGCGCATGCCCGTCACGCCGGCGGCGGAACGGCCCATGGCGCGCACGTCCTTCTCGTTGAAGCGGATCGACTGGCCCTGCGCGGTCACGAGAATAATGTCGTCGTTGCCGCCGGACGGCTTGACCCATTCGAGGTTGTCTTCCGGACGGATCTTGATGGCGATGAGGCCCGAGCGGCGGACTTCCTTGAATTCGGAGATCTCCGTCTTCTTGATGACGCCGTTCTTCGTGACCATGACGAAGAACTTTGCATCGGCGAGCTCGGAGGCGGTCATGGCGGAGGAAACCTTCTCGTTCGGCGCGAGCTGCAGGAAGTTCACGATCGCCTGGCCCTTCGAGGTGCGCGAGGCTTGCGGCACGTCATAGGCCTTGAGCTGGAAGGCGCGGCCGCGCGTCGTGAAGAAGAGGAGGTCGGCGTGCGTGTTGGTCGTGAACATCTGGTTCACGATGTCTTCCTCTTTGGTGGCGATGCCGGCGACGCCTTTGCCGCCGCGCGTCTGCTGCTTGAAGGTGTCGGGATGGACGCGCTTGATGTAGCCGTCGGCCGTCAGCATGACGATCGTCGGCTCGTTGGCGACGAAATCTTCGGCCGAGAATTCCTTGACGCCATGCACGACGATTTGCGTCTTCCGGTCGGTGGCGTGCTTGTCGCGGAGCGCCTGCACTTCGTCCTTGATGATCGTCAGGATGCGCTTCGGGGATTCCAAAATCGATTCGAGCTCCTTGATGAGCTCGAGCTTTTCCTTGAGCTCGTCGGTGATCTTTTTGGCTTCGAGGTTAGCGAGTTGCTGGAGGCGCATATCGAGCACCGCCTGTGCCTGGATATCGTCCAGCTTGAACTTGGATTTCAAGTTCGTCTTGGCCTCGTCTTTGTCCTTCGATGCCTTGATCGTCTTGATGACGGCGTCGAGGTTGTCGAGCGCGATCTTCAAGCCCTTCAAAATGTGGGCGCGTTCCTTGGCGCGCGCGAGATCGAAGGCCGTGCGGCGACGGACGACCTCCTGGCGATGCTTGACGTAGGCTTCGAGCACCGCCTTCAGGTTCATGATGCGCGGCTGGATGCCGCCGTCGAGCGCCAGCATGTTCACGTGGAACGTCTCCTGGAGCTGCGTCAGATTGAAGAGGCGGTTCAAGACCTTCTTCGGATAGGCATCGCGCTTCAGTTCGATGACGACGCGCACGCCCTCCTTGTTGGACTCGTCGCGCAGGTCCTTGATGCCCTCGATTTTCTTTTCGCGGATGAGGTCGGCGATCTTCTCGATCATCGCGGCCTTGTTCACCTGGTACGGAACTTCATTGACGATGATGTGGAAGCCGTTCTTGGTTTCGATGATCTCCGTCTTGGCGCGCATGACGATGCCGCCCTTGCCCGTCGCGTACGCTTTCCTGATTTCCTTGGCGTCGTAAATGATGCCGCCCGTCGGGAAGTCGGGGCCTTTGACGAAGCGGCAAAGATCTTCGACGGAGCATTCCTTGTTTTCGATCAAATGCATGACGGCGTCGCAAATTTCGCCGACGTTATGCGGCGGGATGTTGGTCGCCATGCCGACGGCGATGCCGAGCGTGCCGTTGATGAGCAGGTTCGGCAGCTTGGCCGGAAGCACGGTCGGTTCCTTGTGGGCGCCGTCGTAATTCGGCACGAAATCGACGGTGTCGCGCTCGATATCCTGGAGCATCTCCTCGGAAATCCCGTGGAGCTTGGCTTCGGTGTAGCGCATGGCCGCGGCCGAGTCGCCGTCCATCGAGCCGAAGTTGCCTTGGCCGTGAACGAGCGGCGCGCGCATCGCGAA
>CAYYII010000124.1:0-3007 GCA_964471445.1 uncultured Gammaproteobacteria bacterium | reverse complement strand
CGGATGAAGCCGTGCACGCTCCCGCGCTCCTCGCGCTTGGAACGCACGACATCGATTCATCACAGCGGCAGCAGAAGTACTACTATCGTCTCGGGCGGCCGATCTGGACGAAGGTCTGGGGTCCGCTGAGCTTCCGCACCACGTCTCCTCGTTGTGCTGCCTGCGCTCCGCCGCCGCGCGGCGCGCCCGAGATGGTTCGCGCCGCGCTCTGCGGGCATTGGACGGCCGGCGCAACCGCGGCATGGTGCCTTCCCTGCGCGGTCGAGCAGCGCGCCTGCGCCGTCTGCGAAGCCTCTACCGAGTAGAGGCTCTTTTTTTATTCCTTCTTGTCGACGACTTCGCCCTCGATCGGGCCATCGCCTTCTTTCTTTTGCGAGCCAGGCTGCTCCCCCGCAGGCGGGTTTTCCTTATACATTTCGCCGCCGATCTTTTGCGCGAGATCAGTCAGTTCGTTCGCGGCTTTCTTGATCGCCTCCGCGTCCGTGCCGTCTTTGACGGCTTTGAGCGCCGCGAGTTTTTCTTCAAGCGCCTTCTTATCGTCGACTTTCATCTTCTCACCCATGTCCTTCAGCATCTTCTCGGTGGTGTGGGACATGGTCTCCGCATTGTTCTTCAGGTCTGCCATCTCGCGCTTAGCCTTGTCTTCGGAAGCGTGAACTTCGGCATCCTTGCGCATGCGCTCGACTTCTTCTTTCGAAAGGCCGGTCGAGGCCGTGATCGTGATCTTTTGTTCCTTGCCGGAGGCCTTGTCCTTGGCCTTCACGTTCAAGATGCCGTTCGCGTCGATGTCGAACGTCACTTCGACCTGCGGCACGCCGCGCGGAGCCGGCGGAATGCCATCGAGCATGAAGCGGCCCAGGGACTTGTTGTCAGAGGCCATTTCGCGCTCGCCTTGAAGGACATGGATTTCGACGCCGGGCTGGTTGTCGGCTGCGGTCGAGAAGGTTTGCGTCTTCGCGGTCGGGATCGTGGTGTTGCGCTCGATGAGCTTCGTCGAGACGCCACCCATCGTTTCGAGGCCGAGGGACAACGGAGTCACGTCGAGCAGCAAGACGTCCTTCACGTCGCCTTGGAAGACGCCGCCTTGGACCGCCGCACCGATCGCGACAACTTCGTCAGGGTTGACCGAGACGTTCGGCTTCTTGCCGAAGAATTTCTCGACGGTCTGGAGGACGAGCGGCATGCGCGTCATGCCGCCGACCATCACGATCTCGTTGATGTCAGAGACTGAAAGTTTGGCATCGGCGAGGGCTTTTTTGGTCGGTTCAAGCGTCTTTTCGACGAGGTCGCCGACGAGCTCTTCGAGCTTGGCGCGAGAAAGGGTCATCACCAAATGCTTCGGGCCAGTGGCCGGATCCGAGGCGATGAACGGCTGGTTGATTTCCGTCGTGGCCGCGGTCGAGAGCTCGATCTTGGCCTTCTCGGCGGCTTCCTTGATGCGCTGGAGCGCGAGCGGATCTTTGGAGAGATCGACGCCTTCCGCTTTCTTAAATTCGTCGACGATCCAATTGATCAGGCGCTGGTCGAAATCATCGCCGCCCAGGTGCGTGTCGCCGTTCGTCGCTTTGACTTCGACGGTGTCGGCGGAGACTTCAAGGACAGAGACGTCGAAGGTGCCGCCGCCGAGGTCATAGACGACGATCTTTTCATCTTTCTTTTTGTCGAAACCGTAGGCGAGTGCCGCAGCCGTCGGTTCATTGATGATGCGGCGCACTTTGAGGCCGGCGATCTCGCCCGCGTCTTTGGTCGCCTGACGCTGGGCGTCGTCGAAGTAGGCCGGCACAGTGATGACGGCTTCTTCGATCTTCTCGCCGAGTTTTTCTTCGGCGTCGGCCTTGAGCTTCTGGAGGATCATCGCCGAGATTTCCTGCGGCGAGTATTCCTTATCGCCCATCGCGATCTTCGCGCCGTCGCCAGCCTTCACGATCTTGAAGGGAAACAGCTTGGCGTCACGCTGGACTTCCGGGTCATCCCAACGGCGGCCGATCAGCCGCTTCACCGAGTAGATGGTGTTGGTTGGGTTCACGACCGCTTGGCGCTTGGCGAGGAGTCCGACAAGGCGTTCCCCCGCTTTGGACATCGCGACCATGGACGGCGTGGTGCGTGCGCCTTCTTTGTTTTCCAAAACTTTCGGCTGGCCGCCTTCAATCACGGCGATGCAGCTGTTGGTAGTACCGAGGTCGATTCCGAGAATTTTTGCCATAGAGAAATGCGAATCAGTTCAAGTAACCTTTCACCCAAGGCCTCCACCAAGCATTCCAACAAGCAGCACGCAGACGAATGTGACCACGAAGATTGCCTGGAATGCCGTGATGCGCGTCAGTTGTTTCATCAGGCGGATCTGTTGCTTGGCCAAGCTCTGAAGATCTTCGTTTTTCAATTCATCAGACATAGTCGCTTACACCGAGTACATGAAGAGGTAGAGCCACATGCCGACCAGGACGGTGATCATGAGCATCTGGATGAGCTGCACGACGAACGAACGCTTCTGGACGCGCAACTGCTTCTTCAAGAGGTCGGCGACTTCGGTGGTTTGTTCGGGGGTCATAGGAGATGATTACTTCTCTTTAAGATCAATCTTGACCGGGTTCTTCGCACTCTCTCCGGCTTTCGGCAGCGTGATGCGCAGGAGCCCATGCTCGCTCGAGGTGGAAGCCTGCGCGCCGAGAACCGGAACGGGCAGCTGCACCTTGCGCTGGAAGGCGCCGTAGCGAACTTCTTTGTACAGATAATTCTTTTCGTCGACTTCGGTGCGATGCTCGCTCTTGCCGGTGATGGTCAGCATATTGCCGTCGACGGCGACCGTGACGTCCTTCGGATCGACCCCTGGAAGCGCCGTCTCGACGATCACGTCGCCGGATTTCTCATAGACGTCGACCGCGGGAATGAAGCCTTTGGAAAGATCCATCAGCCCACGCTCCTCTTCAAAAGGATTCTGTTGTTTTGGAAGAAGGGACATAGGTCCTGAACGCTACTTCACGAGCGGCTTGAAGCGCGCGCCGACCGT
>CAYYII010000123.1:0-3008 GCA_964471445.1 uncultured Gammaproteobacteria bacterium | reverse complement strand
CAAGAAGAAAAAACCTGCGTCTTTCACGGAGATCGGAAGCGAGGATGGGCCCGGGATCGAGGAGACGATTATCGATGAATCTCCGCTGCCTTCCGATCTCCTCGCGCGCGCCGAAGCGACAGATGAGCTTCAAGGCATCATTCGCTCCCTTCCGCTTCAGCAACGCACGGTTCTCCTCCTTTATTACGAGGAAGACATGACTTTCGCAGAGATCGGCGAATCGCTCGGTGAGTCCCTAAATACCGTAAAAAGCCGGCATCATCGGGCCGTGAAGGCCCTGAGAGCCATACTGGCGGGAAAAGAGCACCAAAAGGACGGCGCTGATCGTATCTCTTCTTAGAAGCCCTATGGCATCAACCGCGTTGTTCCGCACAGCCAAGCGACCGTTACCGCCCGCCGATTTGCTGGGCGGGATTTTGACCCGCATCAACAAAGAGCGAAAGAACATCTGGCAGCGCAAGATGCTCGCCCTCATTGTGGCCGCAACCGCCTCTATTGCCGGGCTTGCCTTCGCCCTCTACGCCACCATCGCGTCCTTCGCGCGATCCGGCGCGCCTGCGTTCTTGAAACTCATAGTCACCGATACGGGCGCCGTTGCCGCGTATTGGAAGGACTTCACGTATTTCTTGCTTGAAACGATTCCGGCCGGCGGTCTGGCCGTCGCGCTCGCATTAGCAGCCGTGGTCGCGATCGTCATGCGGACACTCATCCGAACGGCACGCTCGGCACAAGCTCCACATGCCTTTACTCTTTGATCACCTATGGATTTCTTTTCTTCCAATAAAAAGTTCTGGATCGTCGCCGGCGTCGCGCTGGGCGTCGCGCTCCTACTCTCCGTCTTCCAGATCGGCATGAATGTCGGCGCGCGCAAAGCCTTCTTCACTTGCCGCTGGAGCGAAAATTATCACCGCAACTTCGCCGGGCCGCGCGGCGGATTCATGATGCGCCAGCCGGAGCCTGATTTCATCGAATCGCACGGCGCTTTCGGACGCGTGCTGCGGGTGGACTCTTCCTCGCTCGTCATCAAGCGCCCCGACGGCGTCGAAAAGGTCATCGACGTCGGTACCGGCACCGAGATCCTGAGGATGCGGACGAGGGTTCCGCTTTCCGAAGTGCAGGTCGATGAGGAAGCCGTCGTGATCGGCCAGCCGACGGAAGAAGGGCGCGTGCGGGCGGAATTGGTCCGTCTCATGCCTCCCCGCTAATCCTCTCGTATGCCGAATACGCTCAAGCAATTTTTGAATGCGCACAAGCTCCTCGTGGCGCTCGGCGCAATCGTCATCATCGGCGGCGGCGTCTTCATCTATAAAAAGACCCATGCGGCCAAGACCGAAACGCGCTACGTCCTGGCGGCCGCCGAAAAGAGCACGCTCGTGAAATCGGTGTCGGGCAGCGGCCAGATTTCCGCTTCAAGCCAAGTGGACGTGAAGCCCGCCGCCTCCGGCAAGCTCCTTTCCGTCAACGTCGTCAAAGGACAAAAAGTGAAGACAGGCCAGCTCTTGGCATACATCGACGCCAAAGACGCTTTGAAATCGCTCCGCGATGCGGAATCAAGCCTCAAGACGGCGCAGCTCTCGATGGATAAGTTAAAAGCGCCGCCGACGGCCGTCACGTTACTTCAAGCGGAAGATGCGCTCCAATCTGCAAAGGACTCGGAAGTCAAAGCCAAAGAGGACTTGGTCAAAGCGTACGAAGATGGCTTCAATGCTGTCTCGGAAGCTTTTCTCGATCTTCCCGCTGTGATGACGGACTTGAACGACATTCTCTACAAGTCTGAAATCTCCTCTAGCCAGTGGAACATCGACGCCTACACGGATGCCGCCAAACGCTACGATACGTCCGCCGATTTGTATCGAGATGGCGCCTCGAATGCCTATAAAGCGGCTCGTGCGAATTTTGACGATGCGTTTGCCGCCTATAAGACGACAAATCGATTTTCGGATAAAGCCGTCATTGAACAGCTGATCAATGATACGTATGACACCGTCAAGAAAGTCGCCGATGCCGCCAAGGCCGAGACGGATCTCGTCCAATATTACGTGGACCAGATGGCGCTGCATCAGATCCATGCGTCCTCGTACGCCGCCACGCATCTTTCCAAGCTCGCAGATGCGACAGGAACGCTGAACGGCCATGCCAGCGCACTCCTCGCCGATCGCCGATCGATCCAAAACGGCGCGGCGGCGATCGTCACCGCCACGCACGCCATCGTCGTGAAACAAGCCGCGCTCGATGATGTCCAGGCAGGCGCGGACACAATTGACCTGGCTTCGCAGGAACTCAGCCTCCAACAGCGCCGCGACGCCGTCACGGACGCGCGGATCAAGCTCGGCGACTATTCGGTGCGCGCGCCGTTTGATGGCATCGCGGCAAACGTGCCCGTCGTGAAGGGCGATACCGCATCGACCGGCTCCGCGATCGCGACGATCATCACGGAGCAGCAGGTCGCTGAAATCACGCTGAACGAAGTCGATATCGCCAAAGTCGCGGTCGGACAGAAAGCCACGCTGACCTTCGACTCATTGGCCGACTTCAGCCTGACCGGCACGGTAGCGGACGTCGATGCGCTTGGGACCGTCAGCCAAGGTGTCGTGAATTACGGTGTGAAGATCACGCTCGATACGCAGGATGAACGGATCAAGCCCGGCATGAGCGTCTCCGCAGCAATCGTAACCGAAGCCAAGACGGACGCCCTCGTCGTCGCCAGCTCGGCGATGAAGACGCAGAACGGCCTTTCGTATGTCGAAACGCTGGACGGCGCCGATGCCGCCGCTGCAACAAGCGCTGCGGGCGTGACTTCGGTCTCTTCTCCACGGCGTATCGAAGTCGTAATCGGCCTGACGAGCGATACGCAGACCGAAATCACTTCCGGCCTGGCCGAAGGCGACCTCGTGATCATCCGCACCGTCACAGCCTCATCGCAGGCCGCCGCCACAACCCAAAGCCGCAATATCCTTCAAGCTGCCGGAGGAAACACACGTGGAGGCAACGCGACGTTTGGAGGCACC